>JAIXPU010000038.1 GCA_027486075.1 Streptomycetaceae bacterium
ATCTCTGGATCAGATTCCGTGACTGGGTCAAAATCAAATGCTCCACCTGCGCAGTTGATTAATACAGCAACTGGCTTTCCAGAAAGGTGAGTGGCAAGTGAATCAACACTTGTTTGGTCTGTGACATCAAGAGCGAACGCTTCAATCTCTGAATTACTCTTGGCAAGTTCGTTAAGGCGATCTGTGCGTCTTGCTGCAGCAATCACGTGATAGCCATTATCAGCAAGTAATTGCGCTGTTGCTGCGCCAATCCCGCTGCTTGCTCCTGTAATCACTGCATATTCACGTGTACTCATTAGGTAAGGGTATATCCAGAGGCTAGGATTGAACTATGAGCAAACAAGTAAAAACTGATATCGAAGTCGCGTATAAGAAGCGAAATAAGGCAACTGTTTTCTGGCGTGGAATCCTAGTTTTTCCAGTTGCTGTCTTTATTGGCGCCTTCGCGGTTAATAGCAATTCAGGTTTTTTGGCTGGATTTATTGTTATCCCAGCGCTCCTTGCTCTCGTTGTGCGTGAGGTCTACCCAAGTTACTTGCTGACCTTTAACCATGCCCTACTCGAACTACACACTCGTGTGGTCGCCTACGCGCTTTTGCTTACAGATGACTACCCATCCATAGAACGCAACAAGGATATAGCGGTGATATTCCCTGACATTAAGGGTGGAAAGACTCTCAACCGCTGGTTGCCGCTCGTGAAGTGGTTCCTCGCCATCCCGTTGATTATTGTTGGATTGATCTACTCAATCATTGCACTTGGTATGACCTTCATTGCTTGGATTATGACTTGGTCAACAGGTAATTATCCAAAGTGGGCTGGAAAATTCGTTCTTTCAACAGTGCGCTTCTGGAATCGTGTTAATGGCTATGCATTCCTCCTCGTCTCAGATAAGTACCCTTCTTTCGGACTCTAATGACTGTAACGACTCGTCCAATAACAGCTAGCGATAAAGAGCGCTGGTTGGTTCTCTGGCAAGGATATTTAGATTTCTACAAGACTGCCGTTACTCCTGAACAAACTGAGCGCACCTGGAATCGCATTATGGATCCAGAGTTCAATATGAAGTGCGCAGTTGCTGAATCTGAAGGCAAAGTTATTGGGTTTACAACATATAACTTACAGAATTCAACCTGGTCCCCCAATGGACACTGCTATCTCGAAGACCTATTTGTAGACCCATCAGTTCGTGGTCAAGGTGCGGGACGTGCTCTTATTGATTACGTCAAGGCATACGCCCTTGAAATGAAATGCTCTCGTCTTTATTGGAATACCGATGAAGATAACGCGACTGCACGAAAGCTTTATGACACCTACGTTCTTGAGTCTGGAAAGCGCCAATACCGGGTTCAACTGCAAGATATTGCAGAGTAGCTACCTGACTGCTTCTCTAATCATTCGCTGGTAGAACAACCCCGGTTTTCGGGTGCTTTCTTGAGGCTCTCCCATAGTGACAAAACCAATTCTTTCGTATGCCTTTATCGCAATCTCATTATCAATCCAGACTCCCAGACCTTGCTTCTGCCAGTTACGTTCGTTGGCTTGTAAATCCATGTAGTGAAAGAGAGCACGCAAGGCTCCATGCTGACGATATTCAGGGTTGACCCAACAACTTCCTACCCAGGCCGTCGCTCCAAAATCGCCCTTAAGGTTTTCAACTGTCATGATGCCGATATCTTCGCCAGCAACAGATGCAACAATTCCAACGTACTGACGCGCTTTAGACCGCCACTCCTCTTCGCTGTAAAGCACTTCTGCTTCCAAACTGCTGCCAAATGCATGTCCATCGCTTTCAAGAGCTGCAATTCGCATATCCCGGTATCGCTGCCATTGGTCTTCACTTAGCTCTTCAACCAAGACTGCAGATGTCATGCCGCAAATCATAGGAGAAGTCAGCACATGTTTGAACGTGCGACTGATGGGCTAATCGCTAGCGTGTTGCAGCAATAACTCCTAAGCACATCTCATCTGAAGAACCTTCACCCCATGTGACGTATCGCGGCTCTAGATTTCGTAGCGCCGGCAACTTCTGTCGCAGAGTTGGATCAAAGGTGCATTCAACGCGAATTGTGTCGCCTGGAGCTACTTTGATTGGGGTCTTCAAAACTGTCGATGACTGATCATCAAAATCATAGTTCTGACGATTCAGAAGTATTTTCTCGGATGCTGTTCCAGGATTGAGAATCAATTTGAGCGAGCGACCAAGTAGGTGCATGTGTGGCGCTGCAGCAATCACAGTCAGGTGCTTATCCATCACTTTGTCGCAACGAGAAATCAAGCTTGGCTTTGGGTTAAACGGATCGTTCTTACAAAGAACATTGATGCCAGCTGCTTCAAAGGCACTTGTCGTACTGGTGCGCGCAGCCAAATCAAGAAGTGAGTTCTTGCGATCACAGAGCGGACCGGTGACCCCTGCCGGGCAGGCTAATTCAACTGGCGCTGGAAAGAGTTCGACCTGCAACTGCTTCACCGTTGCTCCCTTTGCAGGTATCGCTTCTATGATGATTTTTGATTGATCGGTTTCAATCTTGCCGCCGCCTGCCGCAAGTAAGTTGTAGTGGACCTGTAGGACTAACTTCTCACCTTTTTTAAAAGGAATTCCATATCCCTTAGGAGATACATCTTTTCCACGACCAGGGGCCCAAGAACTTAACCACGGAGATGTAAGAAAGGATGAAAACATCGATCCTAAACCTGAGCCACCAAAACAGGGCCACCCTTTGCCATTCTTATCGGCAGCAACAGCTTCTGCAACGTCAGCTTGAGTTACGCGGAACATGATTGCGTGATGAACATAGTTCTTCTTCTGTGGCACAAACTCAACAGATTTAATCACTGAGTCTTCAGTGACCTTAGGGTCTAAGAGAAAACAACGATAATCATCGGTTCCATTATTTGGCGCTGCTGGCAGATGAGCTTTCACCATTTTGGCGACGTAAAACTTTGACTTGGCAGCACCTGCCTGCGGTGCAACTGCGAGTGTCGAAATCAAGAGAGTGACCAGACCCACAATCACTGGGCTCAATTTAGATCGACTCTTCATGGCGCGAGAATACCCAAGCTTTCATTATGCAGCAGCCTGAGATTGGCAATATCTTTGCACAATGAAATTGCGCGCTCTGGTTTTGGCTTTAACGGTAACTGCGCTCTTGCCCATTCACTCTGTTGCGGCCGAGGTCACAAGTAAATCTCAGCAGACAGCGCCCGGTATCTTCATCGACACTTCAATCTACCTGCCTAAGAAAACTCCCGCTCCTGCGATTCTCCTTGCACATGGTTTTGGCGGCTCAAAAGATTCAGTCGTTACTGAAGCGCAAGCTTTTCAAAAACGTGGTTACGTTGTTATGACTTGGACCGCCCGTGGATTCGGAAAATCAACTGGGCAGATTTCCATGAACTCACTCTCTGCAGAAATTGCAGATGTCCAGCAGCTCATATCTACGCTAGGTAAACGTAAGGATGTTCTGCAAGATCGCACGGGTGATCCTGTCGTTGGTATCGCGGGTGGCTCTTACGGCGGTGCTGCAGCTCTACTAACCGCATCACAAGATAAGCGTATTGATGCGGTTGTTGCCGACATTACCTGGAACGATTTAAGCCAGGCGCTGTTTCCGCAGTCATCTAGCGACCTTGCAGAGGCAGGACCTTTTAAGAAAATTTGGACCGGCACCTTCTTTGCTCTAGCAACGTTACAGAGCGCCTACCTAGGTGAATGTGGCGCCCTCACTAATGAATGGTGTTCTGCTTACAAGAGCGCGGTCATGAATGGGCAGCCAAGTGCTGCAGAGCGAAAGCTTCTACGTTCTGTCTCTCCAGTCTCATTCCTTTCTTCTATTAAGGCGCCAACGCTGCTATCGCAAGGTCAAGCAGATTCACTCTTTCCGTTAAATGAAAGTTCACAGACTGCTGCAGTCTTAAAGAAGAACGGTGTTCCACTCTCAATGATCTGGCACGCAGCAGGCCATGACGGTGGAGCTGACGAGAAGAAATATCTACAAGAGCAGTACTCTCGCTGGTTTGATAAGCATTTGTTGAAGCAAGAGATAGATTTCCCTCTTTTCCAATTTACCAAGACCAATGGCTCAATCTCTCTCCAGGATTCAACTGCCATTCCAAAGTCATTTACTGCAACGCGTTTACCTTTTGAAGCAGAGATGAAGAAGCTTCCGCTCCTTGCCCAGCCTGCAGCAATGTCATATCCAGTGGGTGGAATTCCTAGCGCCATTTCTTCTCTACCTGGAATTGGGTCAGCCGGAAGTTTGGCTGCCACTGTGGCTTCAAGTTTTGCTGGATTTAGTCCAGCTTTTGTTCCTGGCCAGAGCGGATTTTTAGATAGCGCAGTACTCCAAGAGCCAATTTCAGTAACTGGTTCATCTCGAATCAAGGTACGTGTTACAAGTACCACCGGAGAAGCAACGCTCTTCTTCTCGCTTGTCACTAAGTCACCAAGTGGCGCAGTTTCACAACCAAATGGCATCGTTGCGCCAATTCGATTGACCAATATTCCAGCAGAGGGCCGTGACATCACAGTCACACTTCCTGCAGTTATTCTCGATGCAGCAATCGGTGACACTGTGGCAATTGGAATTTCAAGTACCGACCAAGGTTATGAACTGCCTAAATCTCCCGCCTTCTACTCTGTGACAGCGCAATCTCCTCTGGAATATCCCGTCATTAGCGCAGTACCTGCAGCAGGAACAAGTGCTAATTGGCTCTGGCCCATCTTGGCTTTACTGACTCTCTTTGGAGCGATAGTTCTTGTCTATATCCGTAGACCACGCCCATCTGCACAAGAGCGTGATGAAGATTTCTTAGTACAAGTCGAAAACCTTTCTAAGACCTATAAAGATGGATATCGCGCAGTTGATGGCCTTTCATTCACAGTAAGTCGTGGACAAGTAGTTGGGCTCTTGGGTCCTAATGGCGCAGGAAAGACAACCACGCTACGAATGTTGATGGGACTTATCTTCCCAACTGAAGGTTCCATCTATATGGATGGCAAGGCTGTCTATCCAGGATCTCCGGCTCTAGCCAACCTCGGAAGCTTTGTTGAAGGCCCAGGATTCTTGCCGCACCTCACAGGTCGTGAAAATCTTGATCTCTACTGGAAATCTATTGGGCGCACCAGTGATAAGTATTTAGATGAAGTCATCAGCATTACAAAGTTAGGAACCGCACTCGATAAAAAGGTCCGCTCTTACAGCCAAGGAATGCGTCAACGCTTAGCGATTGCACAAGCCATGCTTGGTATGCCTGACCTGCTGGTTTTGGATGAACCGACCAACGGCCTTGACCCACAACAAATTGCTGAGATGCGCCAAGTTCTAAAGGATTACGCAAAGACTGGCCGTACTGTCATTGTTTCTTCTCACTTACTGGCAGAAGTCCAACAAACTTGTTCACACGTTGTGCTTATGCACCGCGGAAAATTGATTGCCTTTGGCCCTATGAAGAAGATTCTGACCAAGAACCGACAAGCACGAAGCCTGGAAGAGATCTTCCTTGAGTTAATTGGCGATGACCTAGTTATCGGCAAGGAGTTGTCATGACATATCAAGCAAATCAAACTCTTCCGTATCGCGTAGAGCTCTATCGCCAACTTAAGCGCAAGCGCACCGCCTTCGCCTATGGGTTCGTGCTCTCACTTCCAATTCTTGTTGCTATCGCGGTGAAATTCGGTCCATCTGGAAATAGTGGCGGCCCTACTCGTCTTGGCTCTGGAACAACCGACTTGATTGGTTTAGCAACGCTAGGAGCCGCAAACTTCACCACCACAATGCTCTATTTCTCTACTCCATTCTTGCTTGTCACCGTAATCGCGCTCTTCAATGGCGACACAGTGGCGAGTGAAGCATCGTGGTCAACGCTGCGTTATCTACTCGCATCCCCTGTTCCTCGTACGCGCCTTTTACTCCAAAAGATCAAGGTCAGTCTGACACTCTCGCTTATCGCTGTTTTATTGGTACCGCTCTCAGCATGGATTGTCGGCGCTATCGCCTTCGGATTTAAACCGCTACAGACTCCGCTGGGCGCCACCTTCGATAATGCAACAGCGCTTTCACGTATCGGGATCATGACTGGATATTTGGCAATTTCACTGCTCTTTGTTGCAGGACTCGCCTTTTACTTAAGCGTTCGCACCGATGCACCACTAGGCGCCGTTGGCGTTGCTGTCGGAACCTCAATCTTGCTCAATATTTTGGATGCAATTACCGCACTAGGTGTCGTGCGCGAATGGTTACCCGTGCACTATGCCTTTAGTTGGTTTGATGCGCTCTCAATCACGATCGATTGGTCGCAGATGATTCGTGGAGCTTCTTACTGCGCTATGGCAGGAATACTCTTCTACGCACTTGCCATCATGAAGTTTGCTAAGAAAGACGTTACTTCTTAAAAAACTTCTTTGGGTTCAGTTTTGCACCTTGTTCCTTCACTCTTTCAAGTGTGCGCTGAGCCCATGCAAATTCAAGGCCGAGAACGAGCAAGCCGAGGATTACCAGTGGAATTGTGAATGGTCCAGGAAGTACAGAGAGAAGTAAGCCAATAACAATAAGCGTCGATCCGATGACCGACACTATTGTCTTGCGAATAGCAGATGGAATTAACTTCCAGCCTTTAGCTATCTCTCTTTTCATCATCATGGCTTCCTGTAATGCGACCGGCGTGTGCCTTGGCTGATGGATCAGACTTAGTCTTCACCAAGCTAGCCACTGTCGCTACTAGAAGAATCATACCGATTACAGCAAGGCTGACGGAGGTTGGAATCTTAGGAATTGAGGCGAACTCTTCGTGAAGGTAGGTCATGATTAACTTCACTCCGATAAACATCAAAATGATTGAGAGCCCAAGGGATAGGTAGACCAAGCGGTCCAAGAGACCCTTCACAAGGAAGTAAAGCGCGCGCAGACCAAGCAGTGCAAAAGCATTGGCCGAGAAGACCAAGAAAGTCTCGGAGGTAACGCCGAAGGTTGCAGGAATCGAATCAAGTGCGAAGAGCAGGTCGGTTGAGGCGATAGCAACCATCACCATAAACATCGGCGTCGCATAGCGCTTACCGTTCTGGCGGATAAAGAGCTTCGTGCCGTGGTATTCATCGACCATAGCAACGCGCTTGCGCATGATTTTTACCAACTTATTGTCGCCAGGTTCTGGATCTTCATCCCAGTGCTTGAAGAGTCCGATACCGGTCCAAATCAAGATTGCGCCAAAGATAACGAAGGTGAAGGCGAATGCCGCGAGCGCTGCTGCACCCACTGCGATAAAGATTGCGCGCAAAATAAGGGCTAGGACAACACCAAAGAGCAAGACTCTCTGGTGGTAGATGCCCGGAACAGCAAATTGCGCCAAAATGATGACAAAGACGAAGAGGTTATCTACAGAAAGAGACTTCTCGACTAAGTAAGCGGCAAAGAATTCAGTACCCATCTGGCTGCCATATTGGTTCCAGACCCAGATCCCAAAGCCGATTGCTATTCCGATATAGAAGATAGACCAGCTAGCAGCCTCTTTAAATTTAACTTCGTGGGGTTTGGCGCTAACGGTTAAGAGGTCAACTATGACGAGCAGAAGAATTGCTCCGACAGTAATTGACCAAACTAGTAGTGAAACATCCATGAGTAAGCTCCTTGACTCGCGCGAATGAGAACGTGGTCAAGGTCTTCCTAACCATATTCATGGCCAGCGCCCCGGGTTTTTACACCGTATTGACGAGGTAGCTGTAACTAGGTACTCCCCTTAAACAGTTCAAAGTCTAAGTGCGACTTACGGGTATCGCAAATTGGCCTCTATTATCAGAGCCTCGAAACAAGGGGGAAAAATGAGCACAACCGTCAATCACTGGATTAATGGCGCTGAATTTGTCAGTAAATCTGGAAGAACTTTTCCGGTTTACGACCCAGCGCTAGGAACAGAGACAAAGCGAGTTGCTCTTGCAGACCAAGCAGAAATTAGCGCAGCTATCAAGGCTGCCAAAGATGCATTCCCTAAGTGGCGCGATGAGTCACTTGCCAAGCGCCAACAAATTATTTTTAAGTTCCGCGAACTTCTTAACGATAAGAAATCAGAGCTCGCTGAGATCATTACCAGCGAACACGGCAAGGTTCTCTCAGATGCCCTCGGTGAAATTACCCGTGGCCAAGAAGTCGTTGAATTTGCAACAGGTATCCCTCACTTGCTCAAAGGTTTCTACTCTGAAAATGTCTCAACTGGCGTAGATGTGTATTCAACTCGTCAGCCACTTGGCGTAGTCGGAATCATCAGCCCATTTAACTTCCCGGCCATGGTGCCAATGTGGTTCTATCCAATCGCTATTGCGGCCGGTAACACCGTCGTGCTTAAGCCATCTGAGAAAGATCCAAGCGCATCAATCTGGATTGCCAAGCTCTGGAAAGAAGCAGGCTTGCCTGATGGTGTCTTCAACGTTCTCAATGGTGATAAAGAATCTGTAGACGGACTTCTTACTAGCCCAGATGTTGAATCAATCTCATTTGTTGGCTCCACTCCGATTGCGCAATACATCTACGAGACCGCATCACGTTCAGGTAAGCGCGTTCAAGCGCTCGGTGGCGCCAAGAACCACATGCTCGTTCTTCCAGATGCAGATCTTGAACTCGTTGCGGATTCAGCTATCAATGCAGGCTTCGGCAGTGCCGGCGAGCGCTGTATGGCAATCTCAGTTGTTGTCGCAGTTGAACCTGTTGCAGATAAGTTGATTCCAAAGATTGTTGAACGTATGGGAAAGCTTCGCACCGGTGATGGTCGCCGCGGCTGCGATATGGGTCCACTTGTCACCAAAGAACACCGTGACAAGGTTGCTTCATACATCGATATTGCTGAAAAAGATGGCGCAACAGTTGTTGTTGATGGTCGTAATCCAAAGGTTGATGGCGAGCCAAATGGTTTCTGGCTTGGACCAACTCTGGTCGACAAGGTTCCAACAAACTCTAAGGTCTACACCGAAGAGATCTTCGGACCTGTTCTCTCAGTAGTTCGCGTGAAGAGCTATGACGATGGCGTAAAGCTCATCAATAGCGGCGCATTCGGTAATGGCACTGCCATCTTCACCAATGATGGTGGCGCAGCTCGTCGCTTCCAGAATGAGATTGAAGTGGGAATGATCGGAATTAACGTTCCTATTCCTGTTCCTGTTGCCTACTACTCATTCGGCGGTTGGAAGCAATCACTCTTCGGTGATACCAAGGCGCACGGCGTTGAAGGTGTTCACTTCTTTACTCGTGGCAAGGCGATTACATCTCGTTGGCTTGATCCAAGCCACGGCGGAATCAACCTCGGCTTCCCACAGAACTAGTTTGATAGATGCCTTCTCAATCACAGAAGTGGTTCTTCCGTTCATCGGAACTCGCTCACGGTGATTGGGATGTGCATATCGATGCTGCAAACCCACCAGCAGATGGCTGGAAATACACCGGCCTTCGTATCGGCACACTTACAAAGCCGCTGACTCTTCCAGCAGATAACAACGAGCGCATCATCTTTCTCCTTGAAGGATCTAGCGCCATTGTTGAATATGTAGTCGCTGGCAATCCGGCTGCTAGCCAAGTTTTGGCTGGCCGCGCATCTGTCTTTCATGGACCGGCAGATTTTCTCTATCTTCCAATAAACACTTCAGCCACTATTACTGGCACAGGTCGTATTGCTGTTGGTGAAACTCCAGCAACTGTCTCTAAGCCAGTTCAATTCACCCCCAAAGATAAAGTGCAGGTAGCCATTCGTGGCGCAGGTCGAGAATCTAGACAGGTGCATAACCTAGGAATGCCTGACACTCTCGATGCCGATCGTATGGTTGTCTGCGAAGTGATCGTCCCTGCAGGAAATTGGTCGGGCTCTCCCTCTCATAAACATGATTGCTATGTGCCAGGAAAAGAGTCAACGCTCGAAGAGATTTACTACTTCGAAAGCGCAGTAACTCGTGGTGCAGCCACTGCAGCATCGTCTCCATTTGGTTACTTCCGTGGAACTTCTGCAGATAGTCGTCCCTATGATGTTGCAGAAGAGATTCACTCAGGCGATGTTGCCCTGGTTCCCTATGGTTGGCATGGCCCAGCTGCAGCAGGTCCTGGTTATGACCTCTATTTCTTTAATGTGATGGCCGGTCCTGACCCAGAACGCGCATGGAATGCCACCGATCATCCTGACCAAGCATGGATTCGACAGACTTGGCAATCACAGCAAACAGACCCAAGATTGCCCTACGGAGCTTAGGAAGGAGTTGATATGGCAACGCGCAAGATGACTGTCAGCCAGGCAATTGTTGAATTCCTATCTCACCAATACACAGTTGATGGCAACCATCGCGAACGTACAATTCCTGGAATTTTTGGAATCTTTGGCCACGGAAATGTCGCCGGTATTGGTCAAGCGCTTAAGCAATTCTCTGTTGATAACCCATCGCTGATGCCTTATTACCAAGCTCGCAATGAACAAGCGATGGTGCATGAATCATCCGCCTTTGCACGCATCAAGCGCCGTCGCGCTACTTTTGCATGTGCTGCCTCTGTTGGCCCGGGAGCAACCAATATGTTGACCGGCGCCGCAGTTGCAACGACAAATCGTTTACCGGTGCTCTTGCTTCCATCAGATACCTTTGCCAATCGCTCTTCTGATCCAGTGTTGCAACAACTTGAAGTGCCACACGATGCATCAATCTCTGTCAACGATGCCTTCAAACCGCTCTCACGTTTCTTTGATCGCGTGCAGCGACCAGAACAAGTATTCTCGGCGCTCTTAGGTGCAATGCGCGTTCTGACAGATCCTGTCGAAACCGGCGCTGTCACAATCTGTCTTCCTGAAGATGTGCAGGCCGAGATCATTGAAGTCCCTGAAGAGTTCTTGGCAGATCG
>JAIXPU010000029.1 GCA_027486075.1 Streptomycetaceae bacterium
ACCATATACCCACCCACCGACATCTGCAAGATTTTTTCGAACATTTGTTTGAATTTATCCCCAACCTGTGGAACAATCTGTGTATGGCCAAGAACCCCACTCCAAAGCCTGAGCTGACCGCCCGCCAGGTAACGATCCTCGACTTCATCAAGACCTCTACCGAGTCCCAGGGCTACGCCCCTTCTATGCGCGAAATCGGCGAGGCTGCCGGGCTCAACTCCCCCGCCTCAGTCAAGTACCAGCTCGATATCTTGGAAGAGAAGGGCTTTATCCGCCGCGATGCCGATCGTGGTCGCGCCATGGAGGTCGTCCTTCCTGATCACATGACCGGTGCAAGCGCCCAGACAGATAAGACTCGCTTTATCCCACTCGTTGGTTCGATTGCAGCAGGTGTTCCAATCACTGCAGATCAACAAGTTGAAGAGACCTTCCCACTTCCTGAATCTCTCGTGGGCAAGGGCGATCTCTTTATGCTTAAAGTAAAGGGCGAATCAATGATCGATGCAGCTATCTGCGATGGCGATTACGTTGTTATTCGTCAGCAGAAAGACGCTAATAATGGTGACATCGTCGCTGCAATGATTGATGGCGAAGCAACGGTAAAGACCTTCTCACGAAAGAGTGGCCACATCTGGTTGCTTCCTGCCAACGATGACTTTGCTCCTATCGATGGCGATAACTGCGAAGTGCTCGGAATCGTTACTGCAGTTCTTCGCTCCCTTTAATTCACTTCACGCCACAAGGTTCTTTCTCTCTACCCTGCTGTGACCTCAGACTCGTGCTCATCACCGTGCCTTAAATGAGCGTGAATCAATCGATGTATTCCCTGTGAAGCGCCTGAGAATCTTCATTTCAACTCGCCGGTACACCTCGTAGAACTTATCGTTCTCGAAATCTAGTTCTCACTAGAGATTCATTCGATAAAAAATTATGGAGGTAGCTATGAAGGTTTTGAAAGCTCGCGCAGTAGCAACACTGCTCACTGCAACTTTAATCAGCACGGGCGCATTTATTGCCGCCCCATCAGCTGTAGCAAATGATGGAACAAAGTCACTTGCTTCTGTGTTAACAGCGAAAAATTCTTATGACAACGATGGCAGCAACTACGACATCTTGACCGCAGCAGTTCTTGCAGTCCTCGGCGCAAAGCCAGGATCAGCAGTCTCAGCTCTTACAGATGGCAACGTCGCACTCACCGCATTTATCCCTAATGATGATGCATTTATCAATTTAGTCACCGCTTACACAGGTGCTGCTCCAGTCTCTGAATCAGCAGCCTTCACAGCAGTAGCAGCTCTTGGAATTGATACCGTTGAAAATGTACTTCTCTATCACGTAGTTGTAGGACCTGCGATCTTGTCTCCTGATGCACTCAAGGCAAATGGCGCCTCCCTTGCCACTGCACTCAAGGGCGCATCAATCGGAGTCACAGTAAAGGGCACCACAATCACTCTTGGTGACAACGATGTCGTTGCAGCAGACCCAAAGGTTCTGCTACCTCAGGTAGATATCAATAAGGGCAACAAGCAGGTAGCACACGGAATTGATGCAGTCCTGCTGCCAGTTCAGCTTCTTTCACTTGGCTCAAACTCACTCGCTGCAGTACTTACAGCGAAGAACTCGTTCGATACAAATAAGAACAACTTCGATATCGTCACAGCTGCTGTCCTTGCAGTTCTTAAGGCAAAGCCAGCATCAGATGTTGCAATCTTGACCGATGGCAATATCCCAGTAACAGCCTTCATCCCTAACGATGGAGCCTTCCTTAACTTGGTAAAGGCCCTCACAGGTAAGGCGCCAAAGAATGAGCGCGCAGCATTTACCACTGTTGCAGGTCTTGGTATCCCAACTGTAGAAAGCATCTTGAAGTACCACGTAGTTCAGGGTGATCCAATCCTTTCTCCTGCAGCCCTTAAGGCAAATGGAGCACAGCTTCACAGCACCCTCGATGGCAAGCTCATCAAGGTCACTGTTAAGGGAACAAAGATCACTTTGGGTGATTACAACAAGAAGTTGAAGAATCCAGTAGTGGTTCTCTCACGTGTTGATCTCAACAAGGGAAATCTCCAGGTAGCACACGGAATTAACGCCGTGTTGATGCCTACTGCCTGAGTTTCTCTGTAATTTAGCGCCTAGATAAAACTGGCCTGTTCGCCGTAAATGGTGAGCAGGCCAGTTTTTTATCTTTAATAAGTAGAAAAACTAGTTACGTCCAAAGTCATCCTCAAGGCGCACAATGTCATCTTCGCCGAAGTAAGTACCTGTCTGCACTTCAATGAAAACCACATCATTGGTGGCAGGTGCTGCCATGCGATGGGCAACACCAATGCCGATATCAATTGAAGCGCCAGTCTCTAGAGTCTTAGTCACGCCATCAATGGTGACGACAGCCGGACCTTGCACGATAAACCAATGCTCGGCGCGCTTCTGGTGGGTTTGATAAGAAAGGCGTGATCCCGCCTTGACCTTAATCTCTTTTACTTGAGCCGCAGGGGTTGAGTGAAGTACTTGGTAGCTACCCCAAGGACGTTCTGAAAATTCCAGAGTCATGAAAGAAGTCTATGGCCTGGTAACAATTGTGATGTTATTTCCTGTGATTCCATGACTTTCGCAGTTACCAAATAATAACGTTCCAACCGGAACCTTGCCCTTTGGATCAGTTGAGTAACACGCAATCGATTCAACAAAGCCAGATGTATTAAATGTTCCAGAAGGGCCAGACGGACCCATTGGGCCGGTCGCGCCTTGTGGCCCTGTTGCACCGGTATCTCCCTTGTCGCCCTTATCTCCTTTTTCTCCCTTTACTCCTTGAGCGCCTTGGTCGCCGACCATTCCAGTTTCACCCTTAACACCTTGTTCACCTTGTGGGCCACGTTCACCTTGCACACCTTGCACACCTTGAATTCCCTGTACACCTTGTTCGCCTTGCGTTCCTTGCGGTCCTTGCGCACCAGTGAATCCTCTTGGGCCTTGTGGCCCAACATCTCCGGGTATTCCTGGTGTACCAGCTCGAATGATGGTTTGCGACCCAGTGCTTTCGGCATCCTCAATCAAATTCTTATTGGTGACGAGTTGAATCGCAGCAGATGGGACCGGCGATAGCGCTTGCGAAACTGCAAAAGTTACAAGTGACAGGAAAATGACAGTAATTAATACCGAACCATCAATCCGATTTCTTTTGACTTTCATCTAGAGGTCTCGAGAATCCTCATGAATGACAAATTTTTTCTCATCCCGCAAGTCATGCCAGAGCATGAGAACAAAGATGGGCAAGACGATATCCGTGAATATAAAGATTGGATAATTGACTAAGTACTCAAAATAAAAAGCACCATCTAAAATGTAAACAGTCACTTGCGAAATAACCAAGCTGATTGGCCACCACAGTGCAGTGACCGGAAGAAACTTTCTGGCTTTATGAACTCCTGCTGCATAGAAAAAGAGACAGATAGGTGCTCCGGTAGAAAGGAGTATCCAACCAATAGTTGATAGAATTAGCTCGGCGCGACGTATCTCGCTACTAGCGCCGGTTGGGTTGATAAAGAAGAAGTCGGGCAAGGTAGCCACAATTAACCAAAAACAGATGAGCATCATTGCCCCCATCAAACTGGCTACATAATCGATTTGGGTCAGACGCTTTTGGCGGACCATAAATACCTCAGAATCATCGGGGAAAGCTACTTAATTTTAATCTATAAATGGCCTCTATTATTGCCATATGCCTGAGAAAGATTCCAGCCGAGAGAAGCATTTCCCTGCTATCGAGAAGAAACATGGCGAAAAGATGGCCTATTGGTTCAAGGTGATGAAGGAAATCAAGGACGAGAAATACCCGCAGCAGATTGCCCACTTACGCGAGAACTACGGATTTTCACAGGCCCATGCAAATGCGCTAGTCATGTATTCCAAAGGCTCTACAACTACCAAGCGCCATGAGACGCCAGCGGCCTACTACAAAACAATTGATCCGCAACAAGCTAAGACTATTCGCGCCATCTTTAAGTTAATCACAACCAAATACCCAAAGCTCGAGCATGTGATTGCCTGGAATCAACCAATGGTGCGAATAGGTACTGCTTACATTTTCGGAATGTCAGCCTCAAAGAACCACATCTTATTTAATCCATTTAGTAAAGATGTGATTGCAGACTTTCGAGATCAGATGTCTGATTTACGTGTCAGCAAACACACTGTCGCGGTTCCTAATAATTGGAAAGTTGATGAGAAGTTAATTTTGAAGCTAGTAAAAGCACGTCTAGCTGAAATTAAGTAAGGAAATGAAGAAATTATTTCTATTCTCGCTAGCGTTCATCACCCTGGTTCCTTTAATTGGTACTTCTAGCGCCGTCGCAGTAACACTCACTTCGCTAACCAAGATTGAAACACTTTCGATGGAG
>JAIXPU010000102.1 GCA_027486075.1 Streptomycetaceae bacterium
ATTGATGGCGCATGCGGACAGTTGGCCGCTAGTGAGAACGCAAAGAATTAACTAGTATCACCGCATGGCTCCAACAGTAGATTTGAAAGAAGCAGCGGCAGCATACGAAGCTGCAACGCAATATTTTCTCAATTTGGCTCGCGGAGTTACTGCCGAAGTTATTGATGTGCATGCAGAGAATGAATGGTCAGCGCGTCAATGCATTCATCACATGGCAGATTCAGAGGCACAGTCATATGCGCGCCTGCGTAGATTGGTTGCCGAACCTGAAGGTTCGATTATTCAAGGGTATGACGAAGGTGCCTGGGCAAATGAACCCAAGCTTGCCTACGCAGATGGCGATGTTACAAATTCAATAGCAGTGTATGCCGCAGTGCGAGCTGCCTCCCTAGATTTAGTTAAGCGCTTAGAAGAGAGCGATCTCGAGAAATTCGGCGAGCATACTGAAGCAGGTAAGTACACAATTGCGCGCTGGTTAGAAACCTACACAAAACATCCATATGATCACGGTGATCAGATGGTTCGTGCAACGAAAGGTCAGGCATAGCAGGTGAAGAAGTTACAGAATTTCATCAACGGAAAAGCTGTCGATAGCGCATCGGGCGAAACTACAACGCTGATAAACCCTTCGACCGGGCAAGCATTTGCCACTGCTCCTAACTCAAATGCGGTCGATATCGATAAGGCGATGAAGGCAGCAAGTGACGCCTTTCCTATCTGGCGTGATTCCACACCATCAGAGCGCCAACGTGCGTTACTGAAGATTGCCGATGCTATTGAAGCGCGCGGTCAAGAATTTGTAGATATCGAATCAGAGAACTGCGGTAAGCCAAAGGGTCTTACGACATCTGAAGAAATGCCTCCCATGGTGGATCAGATCCGTTTCTTTGCCGGGGCTGCACGTAACTTAGAGGGTCGTTCAGCTGGTGAATATATGAAGGGGATGACTTCATTTATTCGCCGCGAGCCAATTGGCGTCTGCGCACAGGTAACTCCATGGAACTACCCAATGATGATGGCGGTTTGGAAATGGGCACCAGCAATTGCTGCTGGAAATACTGTAGTTCTCAAGCCAAGTGATACAACGCCTGCATCTACTCTCTTTATGGCGCAGGTAATGAGTGAATTTCTCCCTGATGGCGTTTTCAACGTCATCGCCGGTGAACGCGCAACAGGTGCGGCCCTTGTCGATCATGCAACCCCTGCCATGGTTTCAGTTACAGGTTCAGTTCGCGCAGGCATGGAAGTTGCTGCAGCTGCCTCAAAATCACTTAAGCGCGTACACCTCGAACTAGGTGGCAAGGCGCCGGTCGTTGTCTTTAACGATGCTGATTTGCAGGCTGCAGCTGAAGGAATTGCCCTCGCTGGCTACTTCAACTCAGGACAAGATTGCACCGCAGCAACTCGCGTTATTGTGCAAGAAGGTGTTTATGAAGAGATGGTGAAGTTGCTGGCAGATCAAGCGACCAATCACATCGGAATGGGTATGCCTGATGAAGATGTCATCGTGGGACCTGTTAATAACGCTTCCCAATTTGAACGCGTCAATGGCTTTATCTCTCGTACGCCATCACATGCTCGCATCGTCGCTGGTGGCCAGCCAACAAATCGAGCAGGCTACTTTGTGGCACCAACTGTCATTGCAGACCTCAAGCAGAGCGATGAGTTGATTCAATCTGAAATCTTCGGTCCCGTTATCACCATTCAGAAATTTAAGGATGAGGCCGAAGCTATCGCGATGGCCAACGGAGTCGAATACGGTCTGGCCTCATCGGTCTGGACCAAGGACCATGGTCGCGCGATGCGCCTTGCCAAGGCCTTTGACTTCGGCTGCGTCTGGATCAACACCCACATCCCTGTGGTGGCCGAGATGCCTCACGGCGGCTTTAAGCGCAGCGGATACGGCAAGGATCTCTCGAACTATGGCTTCGAGGATTACACCCGCATCAAGCATGTGATGACCAATCTCAACGCCTAAATCTCCACGAAATCACAGAAGAATTCTTTCGATTTAGGTTTGGCGCACGCTCAAAAGGGCTACATAATGAGCTCTGCAGAACCGTCCCTTACACCGGCAAGATTTACTAAAAAGGAGCCCATTACACATGGCTAAGAAACCACTATCTTCAGAAGCACGCACAATTCTTAATTCACATGTTTCACGTCGTGCTGTCTTGGCCGGCGCTGGAGCAGTAGCGGGTGCTGGTGCTCTCGCATCATGCGGAATCGGCGGAGGATCTGATTCAGCAAACTCTGTCCGTTGGGGCAACTGGCCTCTCTACCTCGATGTTGATGACTCAGGTAAGAAGTACCCGACTCTTGAAGCTTTCACAAAAGAGACTGATATTGCAGTTAAGTACTTTGAAGATTACAACGATAACGATGAGTTCTTCGGAAAAGTACAGGCACAACTTAAGATTAAGAAGGATATTGGTTACGACCTAGTCTGCCCAACTGACTGGATGGCAGGACGCTGGATCCGCCTTGGATATGCACAGAAGTTTGATGCTGCAAATATTCCAAACGCTTCCAATATCCTCGACACACTTGCAACACCTTCATTTGATGCTAAGCGTGAGTACACACTCACATGGCAAGGCATCATGGGTGGATTTGGTTGGAACGTAGAAAAGAATCCAAAGGGAATTCGCACAATTGAAGATCTCTTCTCTCCTGCAAATAAGGGAAAGATTGTTGTTCTCTCAGAAATGCGCGATACCGTCGGAATCATCTTGCGCTCACAGGGCGTCAATTTGCAGACCGTGACTGAAGATCAGTTTATGAACGCTGTTGAATTCCTCGAAAAGAAGATTGCAGATGGCTGGATCCGTGGAGTTAAGGGCAACGAATACGCTGAAGACCTCACATCAGGAGATGCCACAGCTGTAATCGGTTGGTCAGGCGATATGTTTATCCTTAAGTCTGAGAACGAAGGAAAGTTTGACTTCGCAGTTCCAGAATCAGGCGGAACAATCTCAGGCGATAACATGTTGATTCCTTCAACTGCTACCGCTGAAGCTAAGGTAAACGCTGAAAAACTTATCAACTACTACTACGAGCCAGCTGTCGCTGCTGAAGTAGCTGCCTACGTCAACTATGTCTGCCCAGTTAAGGGTGCACAAGCTGAGATGGAGAAGATTGATCCAGAGCTTGCAAAGAGCGAGTTCATCTTCCCAACTGACAAGATGATGGCAAACCTCAGCGTCTTCCGTGCGCTCACACCAACAGAAGAATCAACTTGGACCGAGGCTTTCCAGAAGGCCGCCGGCAACTAAGTGTCCGATGTCGCTAGCTCTGCACGTGGAGATTTAATACTCTCTCACCTCACCAAGTCATATGGTGATTTCACTGCTGTAAATGATTTGTCGCTGACAATTCCTAAAGGCTCATTCTTTGCACTCCTTGGGCCTTCAGGATGCGGCAAGACAACGACGTTACGCATGATTGCAGGGCTAGAAGAACCGACCCAAGGAACAATCTCTTTGGGTACAACTGAGATTACTCATACCAAGCCATATCAGCGCCCAATCAATACAGTCTTTCAAAACTACGCACTCTTTCCGCACCTGACCATCTTCGAAAACATTGCATTTGGTCTGCGTCGTCGCGGGATTAAAGATGTAGATGAGGCTGTCAATAAGGCGCTGAACTTGGTTGAGCTTCCACACCTTGCGCAGCGCAAACCAACTCAACTATCTGGTGGGCAGCAGCAACGTATCGCGCTAGCGCGTGCGATTGTTAACCGCCCAGCGCTACTACTTCTTGATGAACCACTTGGCGCACTTGATCTCAAGCTACGTCGTCAGATGCAGATCGAACTTAAGTGGATTCAGAAAGAAGTGGGAATCACCTTCGTACACGTAACCCACGATCAGGAAGAGGCCATGACAATGGCTGACACCATCGCGGTGATGAATGAAGGACAGATAGAGCAGATGGGTTCACCAGCTGATTTATATGACAACCCAGAGACTGCATTTGTTGCAAACTTCTTAGGTCAGTCAAACCTCATCAAAGGCACCGTCAGCAGTAACGATGGTGATAATCAGATTGTTGATCTCTTCGGCCAGAAGATTTCACTGCGCAAGGATCGCTCTCATGGCGTAGATAGTTCAATCTATGCCGGAATCCGCCCAGAAAAGTTCCGTATCTCGCGCCTTGAAACTGCGACCTCCGGCAATATCTTGACGGGCGGAAAAGTTGAAGATGTTTCTTACATCGGCGTTTCAACGCAGTATCAAGTGTTGATGCCATGGGGACAAGAGCTGATGGTCTTTGAGCAGAACGATGATGGTGTTGCGCCATTTAGCGTTGGCGAGAGCGTCAACATTTCTTGGGAGCCAAGCTTCACCTTTGGTCTTCGGGGTGATGAAGATGCCGAGGCAGGTACTGAAGTAAACCCTGACGAGGATCCAGGCGAGGAATGACAAAGATTAGAACTCCCTATCTCCTGTTACTTCCGGGGATGGTGTTCCTCTTAACCTTCTTTATCCTGCCTCTGATTAATCTTGCCCAGACGTCAACGCAGACCCCTGTAGGTGGGGGAGATACCGGTCAATACGAACAGACGCTGCGTTTTCAGAATTACTTTGATGCCTTTATCGAAAATAGAGAACAATTTGGCCGCTCATTTCTCTATGCAACTAGCGCAACAGTATTAGCGCTCTTGATTGCTTACCCGCTCGCCTATGCAATCGCCTTTAAGGGTGGCAAGTACAAGAACTTCATGCTGGTCCTTGTCATTGCTCCATTCTTTACCTCGTTCTTATTGCGAACAGTGGCATGGAAGCAGATTTTGGGTGAAGAAGGTTTTGTTGTGCAGCCGCTTCGAACGCTGGGGATCATCTCTGAAAGCACAACGCTGACTTCCAGCGCCTTTGCAGTTGTTGCAGGTATGACCTATAACTTCCTGCCATTTATGACTTTGCCGCTCTATGCATCTATCGATCGCATCGATCCACGTACCCTCGAAGCATCGGGGGACTTGTACGCAAATGGATTTACAACCTTCCGCAAAGTAACTCTTCCACTCTCAATGCCAGGTGTAGTAGCGGGTACGTTGCTTACCTTTATTCCGGCCGCAGGTGATTATGTCAACGCTGCAATTCTTGGTAGCCCAACGACCAAGATGCTTGGAAATGTTATTGAATCTCGCTACTTCCGTATCGTGGATTACCCAACGGCGGCAGCGCTCTCATTTACCTTAATGATTTCGATTCTGATTCTTGTGACCTTCTATGTTCGTAAAGCTGGAACAGAGGAGCTGGTATGAGAAAAGTGTCTCGCTGGTTCCAACGTAACCTCATCCGCATCTATGCAGTTGTTGCCTTTACCTATCTCTTTATTCCAGTTGCCTACACCTTCGCCTTCTCCTTTAATGATTCTCGTAAGAGCAACTTGGTCTGGCAAGGATTCACACTTGAAAACTGGCAGAACCCATGTGGCGCACCTGAAATCTGTACAGCACTCGGTAACTCAATCAAGATTGGTTTCCTAGCGACTCTCTTCTCCACAATTCTCGGCACGATGATCGCCTTTGCTATTGGGCGTTATCACTTCAAGGGTCGCTCAACGACTAACTTACTTATCTTCTTACCGATGGCAACGCCTGAAATTGTCTTGGGAGCATCACTCCTCTCACTCTTCTTGGTCTTCCAGATCAACCCAGGCTTCTGGCCAACTGTTATTGCACACGTGCTCTTCTGCGTCTCATTCGTTGTGGTCACCGTAAAGGCGCGGATTGCAAGCCTTGACCCACGACTAGAACAAGCGGCGATGGATCTCTATGCCAATGAACGCGAAACTTTCCGTCGCGTCACACTTCCACTCGTAGCTCCAGGAATTGCAGCAGCAGCGCTCCTTGCTTTTAGCTTATCTTTTGATGATTTCATCATTACCAACTTCAACTCAGGAACCATGACTACCTTCCCGAAGTTTGTCTATACATCTGCAGCGCGTGGTATTCCGGCGCAGGCAAATGTGATTGGTTCTGCGATGTTCTTCCTCGCTCTGGCTATCGTCATCATCGGACAAGTTGTAAGCCGCAAGCGCAAAGTTTCATGACGCGCCAGCTCGTCATTCTTGGTTCGACCGGATCCATCGGTGTTCAGGCTCTTGAAATAGTTGCAGCCAATCCTGATCGTTTCTCAGTTCTGGCAATCACTTCAGCGGGTTCGCAGCCTGATGTAGTGATCAGCCAAGCAAAAAAGTTCAACGTCAAAGTAGTTGGCGTTACCAAGAATGCAGAACAGATTCGCGCCTCCTTGCCAGGAGTTGAAGTCATTGATGGACCGGGCGCTTCAACTGAGATTGCCGCGCTTTCTTGTGATGTTGTTCTTAACGCAATCACTGGCTCGATAGGTCTTGCGCCAACTTTGGCAGCGCTCGATGCCGGCAACCGTGTGGCGCTAGCAAATAAAGAGTCTCTCGTTGCAGGTGGCGACATTGTCACTACGCGCGCCAAGAGCGATCAATTATTGCCGGTCGATTCAGAACATTCGGCGCTCTGGCAGGCGCTGATTGGCGAAAAGAGAGAGCACGTCTCAAAGTTGGTGCTGACTGCCAGCGGAGGACCATTCCGTGATCGCAGCGATTTAGGCACCGTCACTGTTGCAGAAGCCCTCAACCATCCAACGTGGGTGATGGGGCCAGTTGTCACCATTAATTCAGCAACGCTGATGAATAAGGGCTTAGAAATCATCGAAGCCCATTACCTATTTGATATTCCATATTCAAAGATTGAAGCTGTTTTTCATCCGCAATCTGTCATTCACTCCATGGTCGAATTTGATGACGGCTCAACGATTGCGCAAGCTTCACCTCCCAATATGAAGGGGCCAATCTCATTTGCGCTCAGCTATCCCGATCGAGTCAAAGGTGCGATGCCTCCTGTTGATTGGACACAATCTCATTCTTGGAGTTTTACTCCGATTGATGTTGCGCGCTTTCCAGCGATTGCACTTGCGCGTCATTGCGGCGAAATCGGCAAGGGTCTACCTGCTGTCTTTAATGCTGCCAATGAAGTTGCTGTGCAGGCGTTTGTCGATGGGAATATCTCATTCACACAGATTGTTAAGACAGTATCGGCAGTTGTGGAAAAGATGAGCGCATTAGGGCATACAGCACCGCGGGATTTGGCCGATGTCAGTGCTATCGAAGAGGATGCGCGTCAGGCGGCTTCCTCCGAAGTTGCACGGGCTCGAGCATGAAGGACGGTCGATGGAACTTTTAGGAATTCTCGCTTTTGCAGTTGCACTTCTGCTCTCAGTGATGGTTCACGAACTCGGTCATTACCTCACTGCAAAGCGCTTCGGCATGAAGGTCACCGAATTCTTTCTTGGCTTCGGCAAGCGCATCTGGTCTTTTACTAAAGGCGAAACTGAATTTGGTATCAAAGCAATTCCTGCCGGCGGTTACTGCCGTATCGAAGGAATGTCCCCGCGCGATGAGATGCTGCCCGGTGAAGAACACCGTGCATTCTTTACCGCTTCATCCGGCAAGAAGTTAATCGTTCTAGGCGCGGGATCATTTGCCCATCTCCTCATTGGTTTCGTACTTATCTTCACCATCTTCTTCGGTGTCGGGGTAAATACGCTCCTTTCAGATATCACCAAGGTCAGCCCTAACACCGCAGCAGCTGCTGCTGGCTTTGCACCCGGAGATAAAATCCTAAAAGTCGATGGCGTAGAAGTGAAAGATTGGTTTATCGACTCACAAGCAATCGCTAAATCTAAAGGAAAGCCACTTACCTATTTGGTTTTACGTGGTGGCGAGGAAATTGAGATAACTGCCTCCGCTCGCTACGACGAAGAGGCTGAGCGCTACATCTTGGGAATCATCACCAAGATCGGGACCGAACGCGCAAGTTTCTTCTCTGCAATCGTTGAAACAACGCAAGCTACCGGCACTCTGCTCCGTGAATCCGTTAAATCGCTCTTTACTCTCCCTGCAAAAGTTCCAGATCTCATTCGCCAAACTTTTGGTGGCGAAGAACGTGATCCCAACGGCCTTGTTGGCGTTGTTGGCGCAGCGCGCGTATCTGGCGAAGTTGTAAGCAGTACCAAACTCGATAACACCGAACAGCTTGGTACATTCTTATTGATTGTTGCCAGCCTCAACATCTTCGTTGGGCTCTTTAATCTACTTCCCATATTGCCACTCGATGGTGGCCATATGGCTGTGGCGATTGCCGATGAAATCCGCGCCGCTATTGCACGACTTCGC
Source organism: Streptomycetaceae bacterium (assembly GCA_027486075.1). Lineage (GTDB taxonomy): Bacteria > Actinomycetota > Actinomycetes > Nanopelagicales > Nanopelagicaceae > Planktophila. Next base: position 8,224 of record JAIXPU010000102.1, read on the forward strand.
GGACGCCCACGGCCTGCAGGTATTGATGTGAATGTTCTTACACCTATCACTCTCGGAGTCTTTGCTGTCTTAGCTGTGCTTACCGTCATTCTCTTAATCGCTGACATCATCAATCCCATATCGCTGAATTTCTAGAGATAAGGCAGAATACGGCACATGGTTGATCTCGGAATCCCCAGCGCCCCACCTCCTACCTTGCATCCGCGTCGTAAGACCAGACAGCTCAAAGTGGGTGGAGTCGGAGTAGGTTCTGATTCACCGGTCAGCGTGCAGTCAATGTGCACAACGCTGACATCCGATGTCAATGCAACTTTGCAACAGATTGCCGAACTCACCGCATCTGGCTGCCAAATCGTTCGCGTCGCAGTTCCTTCACAAGATGATGCCGATGCACTTGCGCAGATTGCCAAGAAGTCACAGATTCCAGTGATTGCAGATATTCACTTTCAGCCAAAGTACATCTTTGCGGCCATTGATGCAGGGTGTGCTGCTGTCCGAGTTAACCCGGGCAATATCAAGCAATTTGATGACAAGGTGAAGGAAGTCGCAAAGGCGGCAGGGGATGCTGGCATTCCAATTCGTATCGGCGTTAACGCTGGCTCTCTCGACCCACGTCTTCTTGCAAAGTACGGCAAGGCAACCCCTGAAGCGTTAGTGGAATCTGCAATCTGGGAAGCCTCACTCTTTGAAGAACATGGCTTTGGCAATATCAAAATTTCAGTAAAGCATCACGATCCTGTAACAATGGTCAACGCCTATCGTTTGCTGGCAGCAAAGACTGATTACCCACTTCACCTTGGCGTCACTGAGGCTGGACCAATCTTCCAAGGAACAATCAAGTCAGCGACTGCATTTGGAATTCTCCTGGCCGAAGGTATTGGCGACACCATTCGCGTCTCGCTATCGGCTCCTCCTGTTGAAGAGGTCAAGGTTGGAATTTCTATCCTTGAATCCCTTAACTTGCGTCAACGTAAACTTGAAATCGTTTCCTGTCCTTCATGTGGTCGCGCTCAAGTGGATGTCTACACCCTTGCTGAAAAGGTGCAGGCAGGTCTGCAAGGAATGACAGTTCCGCTACGCGTTGCTGTGATGGGATGTGTTGTCAATGGTCCGGGCGAAGCTCGTGAAGCAGATCTTGGCGTTGCATCAGGAAATGGCAAAGGTCAGATATTTGTGAAGGGACAAGTCATCAAAACTGTCCCTGAAGCGCAGATTGTTGAAACTCTTATCGAAGAAGCTATGCGTCTTGCCGAAGAGATGGAAGCCGCAGGCGTTGCCTCAGGAGAACCTTCCGTCACAACTTCGTAAACCTCTAGTAGGGTTCGCGTTATGTTGCGAATGTCTACGCTCTTCTTACGTACGCTGCGCGATGATCCGGCAGATGCTGAAGTCCCTAGCCATCGCCTCTTAGTCCGCGCTGGATATATCCGCCGCATTGCAGCTGGCATCTATTCATGGTTGCCACTCGGCGTCATCACTCTTCGCAATATTGAAAACATTGTGCGCCAAGAGATGGATCGCGCTGGCTTTCAAGAAGTTCACTTTCCTGCGCTCTTGCCAAAGGATGCCTACGAAGAGACTGGCCGCTGGAACGATTACGGCCCAGATTTATTTCGCCTCCAAGATAGAAAAGGTAGCGACTACCTACTAGGTCCAACGCATGAAGAGATGTTTACCTTGATGGTCAAGGGCGAATACTCCTCATATAAAGATCTGCCACTTGCGCTCTATCAAATCCAGACAAAGTATCGCGATGAAGCACGTCCGCGTTCAGGAATCATTCGCGGACGTGAATTTGTCATGAAGGATTCATATTCATTTGACCTTACCGACGAAGGTTTAGTTGAGTCCTATCAACGCCATCGCGAGGCGTATATCAAGACCTTTGATCGCCTGCGTATGAAGTACAACATCGTCAGCGCTATGTCTGGCGCTATGGGTGGTTCAGCTTCAGAAGAGTTCTTAGCTCCCTGCGAAACCGGCGAAGATACCTATGTGCTCTGTGAAAAATGTGGGTATGCCGCAAATGTGGAAGCGATGACAACTGTTGTAGCGCCAGCAGATGCATCAAAGGTTGCGCCCCTTGAAGTCTTTGACTCTCCTAATACTCCAACGATTGATACCTTGGTCGAACTCATCAACGCCAAATTTGGTGGGGGATACGACGGCTCGATGACTTTGAAGAACGTCATGTTGATGGCGGATGAAAAACCAATTTCAGTCTTGGTGCCAGGCGATCGCGAAGTCGATCTCAAGCGTCTGGAAGCAAACCTTGCTGGTGTAAACGACATTCGCGTCTTTGAAGATGCAGATTTCGCTAAATTCCCAGGACTGGTCAAGGGATATATCGGACCGCAAGATGCCAAGAAGAATGGAATTACCGTCTACGCCGATCCTCGTATTGCACGAGGAACTTCATGGGTAACTGGCGCAAATGCCAAGGATAAGCATGCGCGTAATGTCGTCAATGGTCGCGATTTCACAGTTGATAGCTATGTTGAATCAGCACAGATTAAAAAGGGTGATGCCTGTCCCAAGTGCGCAACCCCAGTCATCATTGATCGCGCTATCGAAATCGGCCATATCTTCCAACTGGGTCGCAAATATGCAGATTCACTTGGCCTTACAGTTCTTGATCAGAACGGTAAATCACAAGTTGTCACTATGGGTTCATACGGAATCGGTGTATCGCGCGCGGTTGCTGCGATTGCAGAACAGAGCAATGATGAGCTGGGTCTATCTTGGCCAGTAGAAGTAGCACCTGCAAAGGTTCATATCGTGGCAACCGGTAAAGAGGATGCTGTCTTTGAAACGGCCGAAAAGCTAGCTGCCGATTTAGAAGGCGCAGGAGTAAGTGTCATGCTTGATGATCGTCGTGGTACATCTCCAGGCGTGAAGTTTAAAGATGCTGAGCTCATCGGAATTCCTGTCATTGTTGTCGTTGGCAAGGCGCTTGAACAGGGCAATGTAGAAGTCCGTGTTCGTCGTACCGGCGAAAAATCTGAAGTTGCTGTTGGCCAAGCGCTCAAGGCAGTTACTGAACTCCTTCCAACGTTGCCATAAATGCTCAGCGATATCTCAACGCTGACGCTGATATTTATTCTCGTTGCCGCATTCTCTGCTGGATTTGTTGATGCCATCGCAGGAGGCGGCGGACTCATTCAGCTGCCAGCTCTTCTCATCTCTTTCCCCGACCGTGAAGTCGCAGAAGTTGCTGGTACAAATAAGTTGGGCTCTATCTTTGGAACATCGGCTGCTGCCCTTAACTACCGCAGAAATATAAAGACAGATCCGAAGTTACTTCTTGCCATGGTGTTACCAGCATTTATCGGCTCGGGCTCAGGTTCCCTTCTTGCGACGCAGATTTCAACAGAGCAACTCAAAGTAGCAATTGTCGTGATGCTAGTTGCCGTCTTTGCTTACACCTTAGCTAGACCAGATCTAGGAAAGGTGGAAGTACTGAAAGGAGCTGCCAAGCGCCAGAGAACTGTGGGCGCGATTGCAGGTCTGACGATTGGCTTTTACGATGGCTTTATCGGACCTGGCACCGGAACACTACTCATGATTGTGTTGGTGGCTGCTCTCGGTTTTGCATTTATCGGAGCATCTGCAATCGCCAAAGTAGTCAATGTGGCAACCAACTTTGCTTCAATCCTTGTCTTTGGCATCAGCGGCTCAATTATCTGGGTAGTGGGCCTTGCAGTTGGTATCTGTAACTTGGCTGGCGGAATCATTGGTTCGCGCGTTGCGATTCGCCGAGGCTCTGACTTTGTCCGTAAGTTCTATCTAGTGGTTACCTTTGCGCTGATAGTCAGGGTATTATTTGACTTGTTCTAAAGCAGTAGGAAAACTCAATAACAATTGAATATGAAAGGTTCGTCGTGGCAATCACAGATCAAATCTCTCAACTGGTTACACCTGCAGTTGAAGCCCAAGGTTTATTCCTTGAAGAAGTTCAATTAGTCTCACCAGGCAAACATCGCATCGTTACCTGCATTGTCGATGGCCCAGCTTCCCTTAACTTAGATCAAGTAACTACCGTTTCGCGCGCCATCTCAGAGCTCCTTGATGAGGCCGCCTTTATGGGAGATACCCCCTTTACGCTCGAAGTGACATCTCCTGGCGTAGACCGCCCACTTACTGCGCCTCGCCACTTTATAAAGAATCACGGACGCTTGCTCAAAGTCGTCAAGACCGATGGCGCAACGATTACTGGACGTATTGAAGAGTCCTCAGAAACTAGCGTCACACTCTCTTATCTTGAGAAGAAAGAAGAGAAGCGCACTGAAGTTGCTCTTACCGACATTAAGCGCGCAACTGTTGAAATTGAATTTAATCGTAAAGATGGTGACAAGTAATGCATGTAGATATGGCAGCGCTTGTACATCTGACTACTGAGAAAGCGATGCCGCTTGAGCCACTGATTCAAGCGATTGAAGCTGGTGTTCTTACCGCTTATGGCGAAACGCAAGAACCAAACCGCTATGCCCAAGCCAGACTAAACCGCGAGACCGGTGAGATTCAGATCTTTATTCCTGTCTTTAACGAACTAGGTGAGCGCGTTGGCGAAGAGATTGATTCACCTGAAGGATTTTCTAAGATCACCACATCGACTGCCCGCCAAGTAATTAAGCAGCAGATGCGCGCAAGTAACGATGCAGAGATTGTCGGAGAGTTCACAGCAACTGTCGGCGATATCGTCTCGGGCATTATTCAACAAGGTCGCGACCCAAAGATGATCAACGTCAACCTCGGTCGCATCGAAGGTCGCATTCCTCCGCAAGAGCAAGTTCCGGGTGAGGTATATACACACGGAGATCGCATTAAGTGCTTCGTTGTGGAAGTTAAGCAAGGAATGAAGGGCCCTGAGATCATGCTCTCGCGCAGCCATCCTGCGTTGGTCAAGCAACTCTTTGCACTCGAAGTTCCTGAAATCAAAGATCGCATCGTTGAAATCATGGCTGTGGCGCGCGAAGCAGGACATCGCACCAAGATTGCAGTGCGCTCACATCGCGCAGGTGTTTCACCGAAAGGTTCTTTAATTGGACCGATGGGCGCTCGTTCGCGCGCTGTCATGGATGAACTCAACGGCGAGAAGATAGATATCGTTGATTACGATGAGGATCCAGCCAAGTTTGTAGCTAGCGCGCTTGCACCTGCAAAGGTAACAAGCGTTCAGATTGTTGATGAAGCAACGCGATCTGCCAAGGTTGTAGTTCCTGATTACCAACTTTCGCTGGCAATCGGTAAAGATGGCCAGAATGCCCGACTTGCCGCACGCCTCACGGGATGGCGCATCGATATCCATCCAGATACCCCCGCACCTACCGCGTAATTGCGCTACGGAATAGGGAATTTCTGCCCTATTCGATAGACTCACCACATCGTCCCCAGTTATCACTAGGGCCGCAAATGAAATGGATGCGAAAGATATGAAACTCAAATGAGCTCGTTTACATCATGAGGTCGAACAACTAGGGCTCGCATCCCACAAGTTTTAATGCGGGCCAAGACAGGAGAAATGTGTCAAAGGTCCGCGTACATGAGTTGGCAAAACAACTCGGTATGGAGAGCAAGGAAGTCCTTGCCAAACTCCAAGAGATGGGTGAATTCGTTCGCTCAGCATCATCCACTGTAGAAGCACCGGTAGTCCGCAAATTAGTTGCGTTGTATCCCGATGCCAAGCCGGTAGAAGAAAAGAAGCCAGTTAAGAAGGCCGCTGCGAAGAAGACCGCTGCCTCAAAGAAGACTGCCGAAGTTAACCCTGAGCTCGCTGCTGAACTTGCCGCTGAACTCGGCGTTGATCTTGCAGCGCTCAAGGCATCTCGCGATGCTGAAAAGGTTGCGCAAGATGAAGCAAAAGCAGCATCTGCATCTGCAGCAGCAGCTGCAACGCCAACTGAGCCAACACCTACAACGCCAGCGGCTCCGCGCCCTGGCAACAATCCATTTTCAACAGGTGGCGCAGTTCCACGTCCACCGCGCCCTGGCAATAATCCATTTTCAACAGGTGGCGCTGTTCCACGTCCACCACAACGACCACTGGGAACGGGTGCACCTCGTCCAGGTATGGCAGGTGCACGTCCTGGTTCTGTTCGCCCAGGTTTTGCAGCGCGTCCAGGAGGACAACGTCCTCCAACAACTGGAACTGGAACAGGAAATTACCCACCACGTACTGGTGGAGCGACATCATCACAAGGTCCTTATCGTTCACAAGGCGCAGCAACTGGTGGAGCACCAGGCGGTCCAGCGCGTCCAGGTGGTGGCGGTCCTAATCGCGGCCCAGGTCGCGGCGGAACTGCAGGTGCATTTGGAAAGAATGCAAGTAAATCGTCAAAGCGTAAGCAGAAGTCACGTAAGGTGCTGCGCGAAGAATTCGACAATATGCAAGCACCTAAGTTGGGTGGCGCTGTAGTTCCTCACGGAGATGGTTCAACCAAAATCCGTATGCGTCGTGGCTCATCGCTTGCAGATTTCGCCGAAAGAATTGGCGCAGATCCAGCAGCGTTAGTTTCAGCGCTCTTCCACCTCGGTGAGATGGTGACTGCTACTCAATCAGTTGATGCAGATACCTTTGAAATTCTTGGTGCTCAACTTGGATATGTCATCGAAGTCGTTTCACCTGAAGAAGAAGATCGCGAACTCTTGCAGGGCTTTGATATCGATCTCGCTGCAGAGCTAGCTGATTTTGATGAAGAGAACCTCACTCCACGTCCGCCAGTAGTTACTGTGATGGGCCACGTTGATCACGGTAAGACTCGTTTGCTCGATGCAATCCGTCAGACTGAGGTTGTCCAATCTGAAGCTGGTGGAATCACACAGCATATTGGTGCTTACCAAATTCACCATGATCACAACGGCACAAATCGCGCAATTACCTTCATCGATACACCGGGCCACGAGGCATTTACCGCAATGCGTGCTCGTGGTGCCAAGGTCACCGATATCGCCGTACTCGTTGTTGCAGCTGATGACGGTGTGATGCCTCAGACCATTGAAGCGCTTAACCACGCTCAAGCAGCTGATGTTCCAATCGTTGTAGCAGTGAACAAGGTTGATAAGGAAGGCGCTAACCCAGATAAGGTCCGCCAGCAATTAACTGAGTACAACTTGGTCGCTGAAGAGTACGGCGGAGACACAATCTTCGTAAACGTCTCAGCTAAAGCAGGTACTGGAATCAATGATTTGATTGACTCTATTCTCCTTACTGCAGATGCAGCTATCGATCTTCGCGCAGTTGCTGAAGATGATGCTCGCGGTGTTGCTATCGAAGCGCACCTCGATCGTGGTCGTGGACCAGTTGCAACAGTCTTGGTACAACGTGGAACTTTGCGCGTTGGAGATGCCATCGTTGCTGGAGGTTCATTCGGTCGCGTTCGTGCAATGCTCGACGAACACGGTGCCAGTGTGGAAGAGGCAGGCCCATCACGTCCAGTACAGGTACTCGGATTTACATCCGTTCCTAACGCCGGAGATACCTTCCTTGTTGCAGATGAAGATCGTACAGCGCGTCAGATTGCTGAGAAGCGTCAGGCAGCTGAGCGAAACGCACAGCTTGCTAAGGCGCGCAAGAAGGTCTCACTTGAAGACTTCATGGAGCAATCCAAGATCTCAACTCTCAACCTTATTCTTAAGGGCGACGTATCAGGTTCTGTAGAAGCGCTCGAAGATGCGTTGATGCAGCTTGATGTCGGAGCTGAAGTAGATCTTCGCGTTATCCACCGCGGTGTTGGTGCAATCACCAAGAGCGATATCACTCTGGCATCTGCCTCAACTGCAGTTGTAATCGGCTTTAACGTTAAGCCAGAACCACAGACTGCAATATTTGCAGACCAAGAAGGCGTCGAAGTTCGCTTCTACTCCGTTATCTATAACGCAATTGAAGAAATCGAGCTCTCGCTTAAGGGTCTGCTCAAGCCAGAGTACGAAGAAGCAATTCTTGGTAACGCTGAAGTCCGCGATCTCTTCAAATCATCAAAGGTCGGCACAATTGCTGGTTCTGTCGTTACCGATGGAATCATTCGACGCAATGCAAAGGCGCGCGTCATTCGCGCCGGCGCAACAATCGCAGAAGAGGTCACCATCGAATCTCTCAAGCGATTTAAGGATGATGCCACCGAAGTCCGCGAAGGCTTTGAGTGCGGTATCGGCGTCGGTAAGGGTGCAGATCTTCAAGTCGGAGACATCATTCAGGTCTACGAGATGCGCGAAAAGAAGCGCGCTTAGCGCAGATTTCGGATATCACCGTGGCAAATTCACATCGCAGCCAGAAGGTTGCAGACCGCATCAAGGTAGTAGTGGCACA
>JAIXPU010000113.1 GCA_027486075.1 Streptomycetaceae bacterium
AGCTTCAAGAAGACTTCACCGAGAGCACCATCAGCGTATGCGCCAGCGGTCATGTAACCCTCTGCGCCTCCGACTGAGAATGATGTTGTAGTTGCAGGACGTGACTTAGGAAGGCGCTTACGTACTGGTGCTGCAATTTCATCTTCTGCAACAACATCCTTCTTCTTTGCCTTGCCATCTGAAAGGGGCTGACCGACCTTGCAGTTATCGCGGTAGACAGCAAGTGCCTTGATACCCATGCGCCATGCCTCGAGGTGTACTTCTTCAACTTCTTCAACAGTTGCATCCTCAGGAAGGTTTACTGTCTTTGAAATCGCACCTGACAAGAATGGTTGGCAAGCAGCCATCATGCGCACGTGGCCCATTGGAGCAATTGAACGTGCACCAAGTGCGCAGTCAAATACTTCATAGTGCTCTTGCTTCAGGCCTGGAGCATCGATGACGTGTCCATTTGCAGCGATGAATTCAACGATCGCTTCGACGGTCTCTTCTGTGTATCCAAGCTTACGAAGCGCTTGTGGAACTGTCTGGTTAACGATCTGCATAGATCCGCCGCCGACAAGCTTCTTGAACTTAACGAGTGAGAAGTCAGGTTCGATACCAGTGGTATCGCAATCCATCATCAAACCAATTGTTCCGGTAGGAGCAAGAACTGAGATCTGCGCATTGCGCCATCCGTTCTTATCTCCTGTTGATAGACATGCATCCCACGCCTTATTTGCCTCTGCCCATACATCGATATCGAGTGTGGTCTCTTGCTTTGCAGCAGATGAAGCAGCAGCGTGCTTGCGCATTACGCGTGCATGTGGCTTAGCATTTTGTGCGAAACCTGCGTATGGTCCAACGATGCCTGCTAGTTCTGCAGAGCGCTTGTAGGTAATACCTGTCATCAGGGATGTGATTGACCCTGCTAGCGCACGGCCACCATCAGAATCGTAGGCAAGGCCTGATGCCATAAGGAGCGCACCAAGGTTTGCATATCCGATTCCGAGCTGACGATATGCACGAGTTGTGTCGCCAATCGCCTCAGTTGGGAAATCTGCGAAACAGATTGAGATATCCATGGCAGTGATGATTAGTTCAGCAGCCTTGCCGAATGTCTTTGCATCAAATGAACCATCTGCCTTGAGGAACTTCATCAAGTTAAGGGATGCCAAGTTACATGATGAGTTATCGAGTGACATGTACTCAGAGCAAGGGTTTGACGCATTGATGCGACCTGTCTCTGGAGTTGTGTGCCAATCATTGATGGTGTCATCAAATTGAACGCCAGGATCTGCGCAAGCCCATGCAGCCTGTGCAATCTTGGTGAAGAGTTCGCGCGCATCAACTGTGTCAATTACTTCACCAGTTGAACGAGCTGTCAGACCAAATTGCTCACCATTTTCAACGGCCTTCATGAACTTATCTGAAAGACGTACTGAGTTATTTGCATTCTGGTACTGGACAGAGATGATGTCTTTTCCACCTAGGTCCATATCAAAGCCAGCATCACGAAGGGCGCGAATCTTGTCCTCTTCATTGACCTTGGTCTCGATAAATTCTTCGATATCTGGGTGATCAACATCGAGAACAACCATCTTTGCAGCGCGACGGGTTGCGCCACCTGACTTGATTGTTCCTGCTGATGCATCTGCTCCGCGCATAAATGAAACTGGACCAGAAGCTGTTCCACCTGATTTAAGGAGTTCCTTTGAAGAACGGATACGTGAAAGGTTAAGGCCGGCACCAGATCCGCCCTTAAAGATCATTCCTTCTTCGCGGTACCAATTAAGAATTGAATCCATAGTGTCATCAACAGACAAGATAAAACATGCAGATACTTGCTGTGGGGCAGCTGTACCTACGTTAAACCAAACTGGGGAGTTGAAAGAGAAGATTTGGTGCAAGAGCATGTGTGTGAGTTCGTGCTCGAAAATTGTTGCATCTTTATCCGTTGCAAAGTAACCGAATTCTTTTCCAGCCTTTGTGTAGGTAAGTACAACGCGATCGATGACCTGCTTAAGAGACCATTCGCGATTTTCGGCACCTACTGCGCCACGGAAGTACTTGGTTGTTACGATCGTTGAAGCATTTACTGACCAGAAGTCAGGGTACTCAACACCGTGTTGTTCGAATACAGTCTCACCGGTTTTCCAGTTTGACTGAACAACATCGCGTCGCTCCCACTTAACTTCATCGTAAGGATGAATTCCCTCATTCGTATAAATGCGTTCGATCGTTAAGCCCTTACCCTTTACGGTGTTATGAGCTTTGATCTTAATTGGTCGATTGATGACCGTATCTGACATGTGTTATTTCCCCGTCTTCTGTTGAACTGTTGATGTTTTTACTGGTGTTGTTACTTTTGCTGCTGATGTAGCTGATGTTTCTTCTGTTGCATTCGAAGGTAGAGCGCGGAGAAGTGCTATTTCTCCTTCGAAATCTTCAAGGGAGGCAAAGTTACGGTACACAGACGCATATCGGAGGTAAGCCACCTCATCGAGTTCGCGTAGTGGCGCAAGAATTGCCAACCCAACTTCTTGCGCTTCGATTTCTGCTTGGCCGGTTGAGCGAAGCGTCTCTTCTACTCGCTGGGCTAGTAAAACCAAATCATCTTCATTTACTGGGCGACCTTGGCACGCCTTACGTACGCCCACAAGGACCTTCTCGCGGCTAAATGGCTCGGTAGCCCCTGATCTCTTGATGATGTTCAGGAGGGCAACTTCTTGAGTGGAGAATCGCTGGCCGCACTTTGGGCATTCGCGGCGGCGGCGGATTTCTGTGCCTTCAGAGACCGGGCGGGAGTCGACGACTCGAGAATCATCGTGTCTGCAGAACGGGCAAATCATGTCGGCGTGTCTCCCTTCGAAATACTAGAAATTCCATTTTTTAGCTGTATTGGCGAATCCGCGAACTTACCCTAAAACCACTACTTATGGAAGTTTTTGCGCTTTCGACCCCTACATCTAGTGGGAACTATAAAGCATTTCTTGAGGCTTTGCCGGATGAGTAACACTGGCGTGCCGCGTGTCGCAGGCGGGTCTACCCGCCTGCCATCTAGCTAAGGGGAATACGGAGCTTCTGGCCAGCGGTGAGATCAACGGAGGCCAGTGAGTTGACCGAGATGATCTCGGAGACGAGCGAGCGCACATCCCCGCTTGCTGCAACGCGGTTTGCCAGCGACCAGACGGTATCGCCTGGAGCCACAGTGACTGTAATAAAGGAGTAGGCCTTGGTGGCGGCAGCTTCTGTGCCGGCGCCAGCCTTGGCGCTGACGACCGAGCCGAGGACGATAGCGAGGGAGAGAACCACGACGGTACGAGCTAGGCGGCCGCGGCGATTGAGAGAGATGCCAGACGGATTGGCCGCAAAGCCTTGATTTACAATGGTTATAGCGCTCATGGTTCTTCTCCTGCTACCTGCTAAAACCTTGGGGAAGGTTTTCGAACACTTGTTCGATAGGAAAACCATATACCCACCCACCGACATCTGCAA
>JAIXPU010000095.1 GCA_027486075.1 Streptomycetaceae bacterium
GCACCCGAAATCATAGTTCCGAAGGCGCCTAAGGCGCGAGTCGCCATCATCTCTTCTTCATGGCATATGGATATCTGTAACGACCTGATTGTGGGTGCGCAGCGCGCTCTACTTGCTGCTGAAGTTCAAGAGGCAAAGGTGATCTTTGTTCCAGGATCCTTTGAGATTCCACTCGCTGCACAAAAAGCATTTGAGCAAGGCTTTGATGCCGTTGTTGCAGTGGGCCTAGTTCTCAAAGGCGAAACTCCACACTTTGACTATGTCTGCCAAGGAGTAACGCAAGGAGTAATTGATGTGCAGTTAAAGTTCTCAAAACCTATAGGTTACGGTGTTTTGATGTGCGAAAATCTGGACCAGGCAATTGCTCGTAGCGGTCGCCCAGGCAGTAAAGAAGATAAAGGTTTTGACAGCGCAATCGCAGCCTTGTCGCTGCTTCAACTATAAGGAGCCCGCATGAATTCCGTCGCATGGTCAGCAGGTAAGTGGACTCGTGAGCCAGTTTCAGTCACTGAAAAGAACGGCGCTCTTATTGCCGAAGCTGCTGAGGGTAGCGATTGGTGGCGCACCACTTCCTATGGATTTATTCATAATGATGGCCATGGCTTAGTGAAAGATTTTCCGCAAGATAGCTCGATGGAAGTTTCGTTTATCCTCGATTACAAAGAGCAGTTTGATCACTGCGGAATCTTTATCTCAAGCGATGATGAAAATTGGATCAAAGCCGCTATCGAATTCTGTGATGGATTTCCACAAGTGGGCGCTGTTGTGACTTCAAAGATGTCTGACTGGTCTACCGGTCGAGTCTCTGAGTGGATGGGTAAAGAGGTAACTGTGCGCGTAAGTCGCACGGGCGATGCCGTCACAGTTCGTGCGGGACGCGAAGGCGATATGCGCTTAGTCCGCGTTGCTCCTCTTGATCCTGCTCGGACTTGGAAGGCTGGGCCTCTGATCTGTGCACCATCACGAGCTGGCTTAGTTGGAACATTTACATCGTGGAGCGAAGGTCCAGCAGATTCAGATCTGCATTAAAGATTTTGTTCCGCTAAGCAACAAGTAATGAGCGCTTAGATAAACCCATCCAGAAACCTTCTATGAGGGTCTCTGGCGCAGCCTCTGGCGATGTCGCAGCACCGAGTGTGACAAAGAGGGGCGTGAAATGCTCAACGGTGGGATGGGCATATCTGACTGCAGGAGCTAAATCTTTGTAGGCAGCGAGTGATTCCACATCGCCTCGAGATAAAGCTTCTTTTGCCCAGAGATCAAACTCGGCAGACCATAACGGCGCCGTTGCATCGATGGACCAATCTTTCAAAAAAGGCAGACCATGTGTCATAAAGCCAGAGCCGATGATGAGGACTCCTTCTTCGCGTAGCGGACGTAAACGTTTTCCTAGTTCAATCAGCGTTCCCGGATCAGAAGTTGGCATCGACATTTGAATTACTGGGACATCTGCATCGGGATACATAATCTTTAGTGGCACCCACGCGCCATGGTCCAAGCCGCGCGTTGATTGATGAACGCTCTGATGGTCTGGCATCATCGCAGCGATGCGCTCTGCCAGCGCGGTTGCATCAGGAGTTTGGTAGGTCATCTGATAAAACTTTGGAGCAAAACCACTAAAGTCATAAACAAGTGGAGTTCCAGCAACGGGGGATGAGAGTGAAATCGGAGCTGCTTCCCAGTGGGCTGAGACAATAAGAATCGCTTTAGGTTTTTCAAACTTCTGGGTGATACCGGCAATCTCCGAAGACCAGAGTGGATCGTCAAGGAGCATAGGTGCGCCATGGCCGATATAGAGAGCTGGTAGTGCGGTCATGCAATGAGGCTATCCTAAAGTAGTTGAAATTTCAACTACATTGGATTTACGCTCTGAAGGGAGGCTGGGGCACTAAGAGTTCATCGAGCGGCAGGTTAGGTGGCAGAGAATCGTTGAGCATCGCCAGATCATCTGCACTTAACTTAACGCTTAGACCGGTGACGTTATCGAGAATTGATTCTTTTCTTGTAGCTCCAGGAATCGGAATGGATTGCGCGGATGTAGCTAGATGCCACGCGATGGTGATGGCATAGCGCGATACGCCGTGCTTTTTAGCTTGTTCTTCAAATGCGGCAAAGTGCGCATTGGTTAGATTATCTGAGTTATCAATTCCACCGAGCGGTGACCAAGGCAAGAAGGCGATGCCATATTCGGCGCAGATATCGCGCACCTCTGCATTATTACGCGAACGAGGCGACCATTCATTCTGTACCGAGACCAGACCGCCTTGGGCAGGTGTGCCACCTATCTTTATGGCACGGCGCAGCTGTTCGGCGTTGTAATTGCTAACACCGATATTTTCAACAATTCCATGGGCCTTCAGTTTCATGACATTTTCAAATTGCTCTTCAAAGGGCATAAAGTGATTCAGACGATGGTGCTGCCACAACTTAATCGTGGAAAATTGCATGCGAGCAGCTGATGCTTCAACTGCGCGATAGAGATAAGTCTCTGAAGCATCTCGCCCCCTAACTCCAAACCAATCGCCCTCTAGCGGAGTGCGAGTAGAGCCACCTTTTGTTGCAATGACTACTTCGCTCTTCTGTTCGGCGGTTCCGTTCCAGGTACGAAGCGCTTCCGATACCAAAACTTCGTTATGGCCAATTGTGTTCCAAGTCGGAGCATAAATATCGGCTGTATCGATTAGTCGTACACCTGCATCAAGGGCTGCCTGCACAACACCAATCGCCTTATCTCGCTCATTTAAGATCCAAGCTTTGCTCGGTGGCATTCCTGATAGGGGCATACAGCCCAAACCAATCGCGGGAACTGTAAATGGACCTAAAGTGCGAGTTGTTAACATGTCCGCAGTATTGCAATGAAGGGGTTAAAGTGCCACATGTGAGCGAGCTATCTGCACAAGTGCGTCAGGCGCTCGATGCAGCAGTCGCCGCTATTGGCGGACAACCGCGTGAAGGCCAGATTGAGATGGCTGAAGCAGTTGCCAACGCCCTCACTGATGGCCATCACCTGATGGTCCAAGCTGGCACAGGCACCGGAAAATCCTTGGCCTATCTTGTTCCAGCCCTTGTTCATGGCCGCAAAGTATTGGTTGCAACAGCAACGCTTGCGCTGCAACGTCAGTTAGTTGAAAGAGATTTACCCGCAGTAGTTCCTGCTTTAGAGAAGGTGCTCGGCAGGCCGATTACCTATGGAATCTACAAAGGCGTGGGCAATTACGTCTGCCTGCAGAAGATGAACGCCGATGAGCCAGATCCTGATGGCGAGCTATTACTTGAAGCCTCTTATCTAGAAAAAGATGCCAAGCGTTTAATCGCCTGGGCAAAGACTCCTGGAGTATCAGGAGATCGCGACGATGCACCTGAAGTCGATCGCAGAGTCTGGGCTGCTAATTCACTTTCAGGGCGCGAATGTGTGGGCGCTGACTCATGTGCGTGGGGCGCGCAATGTTTTGCCGCTAATGCAAAAGCGCGGGCGCAAGAAGCAGATGTTGTCGTTACCAACCACACCTTGCTTGCGATTGAAATTGTCGATTCGCACCCCATCTTGCCGGAACGCGATGCTGTGATTTTGGATGAAGCCCACGAATTCATGGATCGCACAACCCAAGCGGTCACTGAAGAGTTAACGGCTGGGCGCGTGCAGCGAGCTGCTGCGATGGCGCGTAAATATCTGCCTGGAAAGGTATCGGATGCGCTGACAAATGCCGCCGATAGCTTTGATGATGCGATGTCTGATTACGGCGAGCAGATCAAAGGAGATTTTACGGCGCAAGGTCGCCTAGAAGAGATTCCGTCCGCCTTGGAATCACCTATCCGTAAGTTAAAGGAAGCTGCCAATGCAGTGGTGCAATTAATCAGCGCCGATGACGAAATCATCGATCCAGATGAAAATGCGGAGCGAGCACGCGTGAAGGGTGCAGTAAATGAGATTGCAACAACTGCCGGCAAGTTATTGAAGATGGGGGATGAGCATGTGCTCTGGTATGAACCAACCTTCTCGACTCTGCATCTCGCACCCCTTTCGGTATCGCATGTCTTGCGTGCCAACTTGTTAACGAAGACACCGGTCATTGCCACTTCTGCAACGCTTACTGTGGGAAATAACTTTGATGCCATGGCGCGCAGTATTGGTTTTGTTGTTGGATCTGAAGCAGATGAAGAGCTAGCAAGCGGCGATATCGACCCGGCTAATGTGCAGATGTTAGATGTGGGATCTCCCTTTGATTTTGCTAACCAAGGCGTTCTCTATATGCCAAAGCATCTTCCTGAACCAGGACGCGATGGCCCAAGTCAAGAAGTCCTTGATGAACTCGGTGAGTTAATTGATGCAGCAGGTGGACGCACCTTGGCGCTCTTTAGTTCGTGGCGTGGAGTAGAGGCAGCTGATGCACATCTTCGTAAAGTTCTTGTTGACCTTCCCATCACTATCATCACCCAGAAACGTGGAGATGCCGTTGGTCCACTCGTTGAACGTTTTGCTAAAGATGAAACCTCTATTCTGCTTGGCACCATGTCTTTATGGCAGGGCGTTGATGTACCCGGAAATTCCTGCATCTTGGTCGCTATCGATCGCATTCCTTTTCCGCGTCCTGATGAACCCGTGATGTCAGCGCGTTCATCGCTAGCGGATGCATCAGGTGGCAGCGGTTTTATGCAGGTCTCTGTTCCGCGCGCAGCGCTTTTATTGGCGCAGGGGACTGGTCGATTAATTAGAAGCATCGATGACCGCGGCGTTGTCGCCATTTTAGATTCCCGCATCGTCACCAAAAGATACGGAAGTGTCCTACTTAACTCGATGCCACCCTTGTGGCGCACCAGCGATGGGGCGATCGTTCGAGATTCACTGCGCCGACTTTCGCAGTCGGTGGCAGAATAAGTACGTGCCAAGAATTCATACAGCAACACTTGCTGAACATCGCGACTGGAGACGGAGCCAGCTCATCGAAGCTGCTGCTGCCATCGCGCTCGAATCTGGCAGCCAGGCGATTACTGTGGCAGCCGTTGCCGAACGCGCAGGGCTTTCACGCACATCTATCTATGAATACTTTGGCAGCAGCGCAGAGCTAGTTGCAGATCTGCTCGTTGATGAAATGCAGACCTTTACGCGGTTACTTACTGAAGCTGTAGTCAGCGCTACAGGTCCAGAAGATGCCATCGAAAAATGGATAGCCGCATCTCTTTCTTATATTGCAGATGGCAACCACTTATTGGCGAAGTCACTGAACGCGACTGAATTGCCGCGTGAGAAGTCACAGCACATTGGAGCAGCCCACCGCGCGATGTTGGCGCCCCTTGTGAAAAGCCTGCAAGAACTTGGCGTTACCGATTGCACTCAGGCGTTGGCGTTTTTACAAGCCGCAACTGATGTGGCAACGAAGAGAATTGAAAGTGGTGGCGATGCAGCGCTTGAGATCAAGCAGACCACAGCATTCTGCATCGCCGGTATCAAAGCCCTTATTTAGTCACTCTTACTGCGAACTGCTGATTGAGAGCAGCCCATAGCCCATCCTTAGCAGCAGCTGATGCTGTAATTCTGCAGGTGCCAGATTTCTTGGCAGATAACATATTCACTTCCACAACACAGTTCTTGCTTGCAGATGTGTACTTGATTGACTCTCCAAAGTTAGTTTCTGCAGGCATGGCCTTAATCTTGCCAACCTTGATTACCTTGGTCATGCGTTCCACTGCCTGCACACCTGGTGTGAGGATGAATGGATAGTTAGCAACTGATGCTGCATAGGTTGCATTTCCGGCGGTCGAATGTCCGAGTGCGCATTGGCCTGTGCCCTTAAGCGCTGTGAATACGCCATTGGCATAGCTGCAATCTGCTGTCAGCGATGTAAGCGTTACAGGTAGCCCTGACTTAGCAGTTGCTGTGACCTTGGCAGGTGCGCGATATGCCAAGTTCAGTGGAACGTTACGTGTGAGTGTCTTGCCATTAAAGGTCACTGTTATTTCATCGGCAGGCAGAACAACGGCAGCAGCTCCTGCTCTAAAAGAGATCGGCATAAAGGTATCTTCAGATGTATCCATAGGAGCGGTGTGATCAAAGCGGAAGAAGAGCCCGCATGTGGTCTTAGTGCAATCAACTGTTGTGCCTTTACCGATGATGGTTGAGGCAACTTTGATTGCAATCTGTCCGGTTGGACTTGTAGTTCCTGGACCGCCAGCTGGTGTCACCCAGAGTTGAATGGTGTCGCTACACGTTGCAGGACGCGCACTTCCTACTGGCTCGGTGCACTGCTGGATATACATACCTGCCTTGGTAGGAAAGGCAGTAAAGCCACCATTGATTGTGGCTCCTGCGGGATCAAGATTGGTCAGCGGTCCACTCTGAAACTTGAAGGTGGCAGCGTTTGCGCTCTGCGCAAATGGAACCAACGATGCAACTGCAATCAGAACGGCGGTGACTGAACTCTTAACTAGCTGTGACTTCATTATCTTCCTTTTCTATTTCTTCTTGTTGGTAAATTTGATTGGGATAAAGATGTCGTGAGTGCGATCGCCTTCACGGAGATGATCTGCTCGTACGGTGATGCCACATCTGACCTTGCGACAGTCAATGGCGCCTATTTTTTCGCTCACAACAACTCGCTGAGAAAAGCGACCACCAGGCTGAAATGGAATCGCTAATTCAGAGCCGTAAGGAGGAGGGTTTGAAGAGATCCACTGTGAAGCTTGGCCAATTCCTTGCAAGTTCTTTCCGCCACCACACGGCGTAGGTGCGGCTCCCTTTTTAGGAATCTTGCAATAGGCCAGATAAATTCCAACAGTTTCATCAAAACCTTTACCCGTTACTGTGATGGTCTTCTTTCCAGAGACTTCACTCTGTGACACGGTCAAGCTCTGACCTGTTGGCCCCTGTTGCGTAGTTACTGCATGCGCTGGCGCCATGGTCAGCGTCAGCAAGGTCGCAAGCAGGATTCTCAACACGTGAAAAAGATAGCGGCGTATGCCTCTTTGCTTATCCGACAACATCAGTACACGTGTTCAGTAAAGTCCTGCCAGAATCCATCTATGCATTTTTCTGTGAAGGCTACTGCTGTGATTGCGGCCTCACTCTTTGCCTTAACTGGGTGCGGTGTGAGCGCTGAATCTGTGGTCACCATCACCAGTGCGCAATCGATTGCGCTGGATGCAACTGAAAATCCTGCACCGCAACGAGTTGTGGCGTTAGCAAATGGATCTGCCGAGATAATTGCCTCTCTTGGCTATCTCAGCGTTTTGGTGGGAAGAGATATTGCTAGCACTTCACCAGAACTTGAGGGCGTGCCGATTGCTACTGCCGGACATCAAGTTGTTCCTGAAAAGATCTTTGAACTCAACCCTGATGTGGTCTTGATTGATAACACCACTGGGCCAGCAACTGCGCTCGATATTGTTAAAGAAGCTGGAATTAAAGTTGTCATGATTAATGAGGCTTGGCAGCTTTCGGATATCGAGAAGAAGATTACGGTAATTGGCGAAGTCATCGGCGCGCAAGATGCAGCAATTCAGCTCGTAGGTAAATTGAATGCGGCGCTACAAGCAAGCGGCAAAGAACGCCTTGGTGTTCGAGTTGCCTTCCTCTACCTGCGTGGTGGCAGCGCTATCTATCTTCTTGGCGGGCAGGGGTCTGGCACAGATAGTTTGCTAGATCACCTTGGCGCTATTGATGTGGGCGCACAGAAGTTCACACAAGCTTTCTCTCCAATTACCAGCGAATCGCTCATCGCAACTGATCCAGAGATTATCTTGGTAATGAGTAAAGGGTTGGAATCTGTCGGCGGGTTAGAGGGTGTGGTTTCACTTCCTGGAATTGCACAGACTAAGGCTGGCAAGAATCGTGCTGTCATAGCTGTCGATGATTCACTCTTACTCTCATTTGGCCCTCGCACACCGGATTTACTGCGCCAGCTATCGGACGCCATTGGTCAGGTCTCTGGCAGATGAGAAAGAGTTTTATTGCGTTAGCGCTGCTGTTATTCGCATCTGTTATTGGCTTGGCCCTTGGCACAAGTGATGTGGCAGAGGTATGGCAGATCATCTTTAATCCATTTACGGATACAGGTTCTCTTTCACATCAGATTGTCTGGGAACTTCGTGGCACACGAATTGCCGCTGCAATATTGGTGGGAGCATCTCTTGGAATCGCTGGAACGCTAGCTCAAGGATCGACAAATAATCCGCTGGCAGAGCCCACCATTTTGGGAACTTCTGCAGGGGCGGCGCTCGGTGTCTTGCTCGGAGTCTTAAGTAATCTGGTTGAGATTGGCTCAGTCGGTGCAGTTCTCTTTGCTGCCTGCGGCGCACTTCTTGTGACAACGCTCGTCTTCTCTTTGGCACATTCCGCGTTATCGCTCATCACTGTTGGTATCGGTGTTTCCGCAATAGTTTCAGCACTTGTTGGCTTGACCTTGACCGCAGTCAATCGACCAGATGCGCGCTCAATCTCTTTCTGGACCTTTGGCTCTTTTGCACTTGTGACGCCGTCGGATCTACTCATCCTTGCGCCATTACTTCTGTTGGGCTCACTTGCTGCATGGAAACTTGCGCCACACCTTGATCTTCTCTCACTTGGCGATGCAGCAGTTCGCCATATTGGCCAGCGCCCGCAGAGAATTAGATATCAGTCATTTATCGTGCTCTCAATTTTGGTAGCAGCTTCAGTGAGTTTGGTCGGCAGCATCTCCTTCTTGGCGCTAGCGGCGCCTCATATTGCGCGCTATCTCTTTGGTCCAAGAAATAGATCTGTTGTCCTGAACTCAGCAATCGTCGGCGCACTCATTCTGCTGGTTGCAGATATTGCTTCTCGTAGCGTGGTACCACCGTATGAACTACCCATTGGCTTACTTACATCCCTGATTGGTGCGCCAATTCTGATTGCCACACTTAAGCGCGGTAAGGATGTGTGGCGATGATTGAGATTAAGGACCTCACGGTTGCACGAGGCAAGCGCATCGTTGTTGATAATTTCAGCGCCACTCTGGTGCCCGCTTCCATTACTGCAATTACCGGCCCCAACGGTTGTGGCAAGAGCACACTCGCACAGGCAATTGCAGGGGATTTGAAGTATCAGTCAGGTCAGATCACGATCGCAGGACGTGAGCTGCAGACAATTACTTTAGAAGAACAGGCAGAGCTAAGGTCGGTGGTTGAGCAGAATAGAAATTATTGGCTTTCATTTACTGCCCGTGAAGTGATTGCGATGGGGCAGAGCAAAGCAAACTTGGCGCGGATGGAAGGCGTCATGAAGCGCCTGCAGATAGCCGACTATGCCGATCAATCTGTCACAACTCTTTCAGGGGGACAGGCGCAACGTATAGATCTAGCACGAGCCTTAATTCGAGATACGCCCATCTACATCTTTGATGAACCGCTGTCGGCGCAAGATAGTCAGAGCAAAGTTCGAGTCATCGAGGAGTTCAAGGCGATGAGAAGTGCCGGAAAGACTCTGATTGTGATCGCCCATAGCGATCGTGAATCACTGAGTTGGTGCGATCAGATTATTGATTTCACTCATCACTAACGGCCAAGTCTTAGCAAAGCTGGGATGCAGCGGCAGGCGAGTTACATCATCGAATTTCACCCAACGCACCTCATGTGATTCGTCGTTGAGTTCATGGCCTTCTAGCTTCTCATTGGCTTGCGCTATCACTGTTGAATAACTCCAGCCATCGTGATCATCGGTAAATGTGTGTAGTGGCTCTAAATCTGCAGGGTTAATTCCAGTCTCTTCGACCGCTTCTCGGATAGCGCCTTCAATGACAGTCTCATGAGAATCACGAGCGCCACCAGGAATGCCCCAAGTATCGCCGTTATGTACCCACGGTGCGCGATGCTGTAACAAGATCGCGCCGTCGCGGATTATTAAAAGACCGGCTGCGCCAAATTTGCCCCAATGCTTAGAGCCGCATGTGCATTCGATCCACCCATCACCATCGCGCGCTGCCATACGGGCTAGCGTATCCACAGTTGCCGAATTTTCCTCTGATGAACTCTGCGCCCGCCACCTAACCTCCCGCGCATGAAGAAGCTACTTATAACAACGTTACTTATTGCACTGGTGCCACAGCCCGCGATGGGAGCCGATTGCAATGAAAAGGCATGTATTGATGTCTACACCCAAGATGGAAAGATCGTCATTGAAGGTCGCAAGGGGACAGGGCCAAAAGCCACAGAGGCAGTCACACCCAAACCTGCAGTAAGCCGAAAACCAACCCCAAAACCTAAAGTTACCCCCACACAGAAACCGAAAGTTCTGACAACGAAGAAACCGGTTGTCGTTAAACCGCGCACCGTCAAGAAACCAACTCCGGGGGCAACGAAGGCTGCCACATCGCTGAGTGACAAGTTAGTTGAGATGCTGCCTACTGCAGGAATTGCATACTCACCCTCCTTTCAACCGCTGATTAAAGTGCCGGTCTTCTTCTGGAGCGATGTTCCCGAAGTGATTAACAAAAAAATCTCTATTGTCGGTGAAGTCGTAGAAGTGCAATTAAAGCCAACCTTTATCTGGCATTACGGCGATGGCGTCATCTTTCCTACTCGCAAAGTGGGCGCTGGCTATCCCGATGGCGAGATTCAACATAGCTATACCAATCCAGGCCATTACCTGATTGAGCTCATCACTATTTGGAGCGGTGAATTTACGGTGCAGGGCGTTAAGGCCCGCATCCCCGGCGATATCAAATCAGTTTCAGTATTGCCGATCACCGTTGTTGCAGCTCCCAGTCGCTTTACCTCACCCATCACTTACCTACGTTAACGAAAGGCCTTTATGACAACTCTAACTTCACCACATGACCTGCTTGCCGCTATTCCATTTCTGATTGGCTACCACCCAGAAAACTCTCTGGTCTTGGTAGCGCTCAAAGATGACAACGTTGGAATGGCGATGCGAGTAGATATGCCCACCGATATTGCACCTGAAAGTTATGACTTACTTGCCTCACATTTTCAGCGCGAGGCAGCTGATGCCGCGTTGATTGTGGCCTATGTAGATTCGCAGAGTGACCCAGAAGCTGTCCTTATCAATACCTCCGCTGCGCTATTACGCGCAGGCATTTCCATTAAGGAATCTCTTATCGTCTCGGATGGGCGTTATCGCTCGATGCTTTGTCACGATTCTGAATGCTGCCCGCCACTAGGTAGCCCCATTCCTGAATTCGATTCATCGCGTATTGCTGCCGAACATGTGATTGCAGGACACCCCATGCCCTTTGCCAACGTTTCAGGTTTAGTGCAATCCATTGCAGCGCTGCCTTCAGCGATGCAAGAGAGTTGGCAGAGTGAAGTGCGCGCCTTTTGGATCGAGAGCGACTCTGAAAGCCTG
This sequence comes from Streptomycetaceae bacterium, assembly GCA_027486075.1. Lineage (GTDB taxonomy): Bacteria > Actinomycetota > Actinomycetes > Nanopelagicales > Nanopelagicaceae > Planktophila. The sequence goes on from JAIXPU010000095.1 coordinate 11,315, forward strand.
CTCGACCTACAACGCGATGGCGCCACTGCCGTCATTGATTTAGCTGGTGAATACGCCTTAGGTCGGGGCGCTGAAGATCGCGAACTGGCGGCGCGCGTTATTGGACGCATCAGCGATATTCAGGTGCGCGACTATGCGCTGGGCAGCCATAACGATGAGACAGCAGATGCGTATTGGCAGATGTGGCGAGAGCTGTTATTGATTGCTCCTCGTGGATTCGTTGCGCCCATTGCATCCATCTTCGCCGCCCTTGCCTACGAGCGAGGCGAAGGAGCCCTTGCCCACAAGGCGCTGGATCGGGCGCTGGCCGATGATGAACGCTATTCGCTAGCTCTCTTGCTCCGTCGCGTCTTTACCGCTGGGTGGCCGCCACAATCCTTTAGCGCGATGCGGGCGGAGCTCCATCCAAAAGTTGTCGCTGCAATCTTCGGGTAATATTTGCGCCAGGTCACGAGTTTTCATCGATAGCCCCGGCTGATGAGACGGCAACCCTCCACCGCGGTGGGGTGCTCCGGGTGACGACCAGGCAGGTGCACTCACGGTGTAGCTGCAAGTGCGTGAAGGATTTATGGCAATGAGTAAAAGACCCGACCACAACGTCACCGGTGCATGGCTAGAAGGCGATGACCCAGGGGAACGTAAGTTCCTCAAGATCGGTTATCTGCTCCTTGAAAACGGCGAAACGCTTCCAGATATCACCATCGCATATCAAAGTTGGGGAACGCTCAATAAAGATAAATCCAATGCAATTTTAATTAACCATGCAATGACTGGATGGTCTGATGTCACGGGTTGGTGGCCGCACATGGTTGGTCCTGGTCTGCCCTTTGATACAGATAAATATTTTGTAGTCTGCCCTAACGTCATTGGTGGCTGTCAGGGATCAACCGGGCCATCATCGATTGCACCAGATGGAAAACGTTACGGTTCTCGTTTTCCCATCATCACCATCCGCGACATGGTCAACGCCGAAGTTGCCTTTAGCGATGCCCTTGGAATCGAAAAGTACGCCTTAGCGGTGGGTCCATCTCTTGGTGGAATGCGCTCGCTGGAATGGGCGGTGCAACTGCCACATCGCGTCGGAGCTATCTGCACAATTGGTTCATCTGCAGTCGCCACAGGAGATCAGATCGGAACTGCTGCGATTCAAATTCGCGCCATTAAATCTGATCCTCACTTCAGCGGTGGTGATTACTACGAGCAAGAGCGCGGACCTATTGAAGGCATGGGAATCGCTCGTCGTATCGCCCACCTGACCTATCGCACTGAATCTGAGATGGATGTGCGCTTTGGCCGCCAACTACAGGGCGATGACACGGGGCGCTACGCCGTTGAGTCATATCTTGACCATCAGGCGAGCAAGTTGGCCAAGAGGTTCGATGCCAATACTTATATCGCGCTCACTGATGCCATGAACTCTCACGATATTGGCCGTGACCGCGGGGGAGTCGTCAAAGCCCTCGAGGGCATCACAGTTCCGACCATTGTGGTCTCGATTGATACTGATCGCCTCTTCCCACCTCGACTTCAGGTTGAGATTTCCGAGCTTGTACCGACCGCAGAAGCCCCAATAGTCATCAGTTCTGACTTCGGACACGATGGATTCTTGGTCGAGGCCGAGGCGATGGGCGATGCGATTCGGCGCGCGTTGCACGTTGCAGGTACAATATAGGTATTGCTTCGAGCGGTTCGAAGAACAGGTAAGTAAAACAAACCAAAGGACAATTGTGGCTGTATTTAGTGCGCTCAAAAACAAGGCCAAAGGTAAGAAAGCCCCTGCTAAGAAAGCTGCTCCCGCTAAAAAAGTGGTAGCTAAGAAAGCAGCGCCGGTAAAGAAGGCAGTTGCTAAGAAAGCGCCGGCAAAGAAGGCAGCTCCTGTTAAGAAAGTCGCACCAGTAAAGAAGCCCGTCAAGATTGAAGTAAAGAAGGACCTGTCCGCTAAAGAGGTACAGCAACTCGTAGATCTTAAGAACCTTGTTGCTCGCCATAATGAAATTGTCGAAACGCTTGCCGCAAGCGGAATCGATAACTATCGCAAGGCAGTGAAGAAAGAATTTATGGCGCTCGCCCTTGAAGCCCGCCAACTCGATATAGAAATTCCGGAAAGCACAGAAAAAGCCCGCAAGGCTGGCCTTGGGTCACCAAGTCGCATCTTGTCGAAGGCGCAACTAGCTCTCATCGCACCAAAGGAAGAGCCAAAGGAAGCTCCAACTGCCAAGGCTGGCAAGGCCGCAATCGTCCTTGATGAAGATGGCAATGAAATTGTTGTAGAAGAAGTTGAGCTTGAAGATGTTGAAACACTTATCGCTGAAGTAGCTGAAATCATTGATGCTGAAGCAGATGGCAAGGATCAGCCACGCGTTGTTACCTTGTCTGATGAATCAAAGAATGAAGAAGGCTCATTTACCCTCCTTGACTCAGATGCAGAAGAAGAGGAAGAGGATAAGAACGAGCGCGAAAAGCATAAGAAGGATCTCAAGAATGTAAACCTTGTTCTTGAAGCCATCAACGGCAAGATCCAAGGTGTTGAGCATGCTCCTAAGCACAATATTGATCAGGCCGAAGCAAAGGCGCTGACCTTCAAGCAGATTCAGCAGCAATTTGCGATGAATACCTTCAATGAGAAATCAGCGAAGCTTATTTCAGAGGCAATCTCCCAGGGACATCTAAAGAACCTCGAAGATCTGCAGTACTTCTTCAATGAACAAGCTCGCTTTATTCAGATTGAAATCAAGCGCCTGCCACCAGAGCAGACAGTTCTCACTGCAGGTGCAACTGCTGACCCTGTGAAGGATTACCTCAAGCAGATTGGTCGAGTTGCACTTCTTAATGCAGAGCTCGAAGTAGAACTTGCTACTCGCGTTGAAGCAGGCCTCTTCGCTGAAGAAGCGCTGAAGAACACTAAGAAGATTGATAAGAAGCTCAAGCGCGAACTTGAGTGGATTGTCGAAGATGGAAAGCGCGCCAAGAACCACCTGCTCGAAGCAAACCTTCGTCTCGTCGTCTCTCTTGCAAAGCGTTACACCGGTCGCGGCATGCTCTTCCTTGACTTGATTCAAGAAGGAAACCTCGGTCTAATCCGCGCCGTTGAGAAGTTCGACTACACAAAGGGCTACAAGTTCTCAACCTATGCAACGTGGTGGATCCGTCAGGCCATCACGCGTGCGATGGCAGACCAGGCTCGCACCATCCGTATTCCGGTTCACATGGTTGAAGTCATCAACAAGCTCGCTCGCGTACAGCGCCAGATGTTGCAAGATCTTGGTCGCGAACCAACACCTGAAGAGCTCGCTAAGGAACTTGATATGACACCTGAAAAGGTTGTCGAAGTTCAAAAGTACGGTCGCGAACCAATCTCGCTCCACACACCACTTGGTGAAGAAGGTGACTCCGAATTCGGTGATTTGATTGAAGATTCAGAGGCAGTCAAGCCTGAAGAGTCAGTGACCTTCACAATCTTGCAGGAGCAGTTGATGCAGGTCCTCGGTGGCCTCACCAACCGCGAGGCAGATGTGATCAAGGCTCGCTACGGACTCACCGATGGCCAACCAAAGACACTCGATGAAATCGGCAAGGTTCACGGGGTTACCCGCGAACGTATCCGCCAGATTGAATCAAAGACGATGTCGAAGTTGCGCCACCCGTCACGCTCGCAATCACTACGCGATTACCTCGATTAAAAACTATGTCTGACGCTAAAGCCTTCGTCAATCCAAAGAGCGGATCTATCCGCATCACGGGCACTGTCGACATGGTTGATGCCGATGGCAATCTGATTGAAACTATCGAGAACCCAAAGTTCTGCGGCTGTGGCCAATCAAAAGAAAAACCCTTATGCGATGGTTCGCATAAGGGCCTTCTCAAAGATTAAGTTACTTAACTTCAACCAGCTTCTCTGACTCGTCCTGAATCTTTGCAGCAACGGTCTTAAGCTTTTCTGCATATTCCTTGCCGTGATGGGCACAGAACATGAGTTCGCCACCAGTTACCAGAGTTGCACGCACGTAAGCTTGTGCACCACAACGATCGCAACGATCGAGGGCATTTAGAGGTGTGGATTCGAGGATTACTTGCTCGGTCATCGCGCTCTCCGTTCGCTTAGTGGGAAGTTCTTGTACTTCTATGGAACATCATGCCAGTTCTCTTTATTCCCCGCTCGGTAAAAAGATTCCAATTTTGTAAACTTTTATCCTTTTGAGCGCATAAATATCGATAATTTAGGGTCAAATCACAGATGGATATCTATATATAGGGCTCCTCGGCGCGCTTACCCAGATGCAAACCATTTGCTGGCTAACCTTTGCCACCGTGGCCGACGAATTGAACTTCACCCCTGAGGCGAATTCTCAAGATAGCTATACCGCCAAAGACCTGGCAGTTCTTGAAGGCCTTGATGCCGTTCGTAAGCGCCCGGGAATGTATATCGGTTCTACCGATTCGCGCGGTTTACAACACTGTCTCTGGGAGATTATCGATAACTCAGTAGATGAAGCGCTAGCTGGTCACTGCAAGAAGATTGAAATTAATCTTGAATCTGATGGCTCAGTAGAAGTTCACGATGATGGCCGTGGAATTCCAGTAGATAAAGAACCAAAGACCGGACTTACCGGTGTTGAAGTTGTGATGACCAAACTGCATGCTGGCGGAAAATTCGGTGGTGGTTCATATGCTGCCTCAGGCGGATTGCACGGTGTGGGCGCATCTGTTGTGAACGCGCTGGCTGAACGCCTTGATGTTGAAGTTGACCGTAACGGCAAGATTTACTGGATGTCTTTCAAGCGCGGAGTCGCGGGCGTTTTTGATGGCGATGGTCCAAAGGCAGAGTTCACACCGCAATCAGGTCTGCGCACCATCGGAAAGATTTCTGCCAAGGTAACAGGTACACGTACTAAGTGGTGGTCAGATCGCCAGATCTTCCTTAGGGATGCCGAACTAGACCTCGAAGATATCTACGCACGTGCTCGCCAAACATCATTCTTAGTTCCAGGTCTTTCCATCACCGTTAACGATAACCGCAAGAAGGAGAAGAGCTCTCAGGTCTTCTTCCATAAGGGCGGAATCTCTGAATACTGCGACTTCTTGCAACCAGATGCACCAGTAGGCGAAGTCATTCGTATCTACGGCAGCGGTCACTACCAAGAGACTGTTCCTGTTCTCGATGACAAGGGGCACATGGTCTCTACTGATGTTGAGCGCGATATGGAAGTTGATATCGCCCTTAAGTGGGGGATGGGCTTTGATACAACGCTGCGATCCTTCGTCAACATCATCGCAACTCCTAAAGGCGGCTCACACGTGCTGGGCTTTGAGCGCGCCATCACCAAAGCATTTAACGAAGCGATGCGCAGCGCCGGAATCTTGAAGAAGAACGAGGCAGATGTCATTAAAGACGATGTAATGGAAGGCCTCACCGCTGTCGTCACAGTTCGTATGTCAGAGCCACAGTTTGAAGGACAGACGAAGGAAGTTCTCGGAACTGCAGCTGCGACCAAGATTGTCTCGACAGTAGTTGCGGATAAGTTAAAAGAATTCTTTGCCACCACTCGCCGTATCGATAAGGCCAACGGTAAGTTGATCATGGAAAAGATTGCTGGTGCATCACGTACGCGCATTAGCGCCCGTGCTCATAAAGATCTGCAGCGTCGTAAGAACGCACTTGAATCTTCATCTCTTCCAACCAAGCTCTCTGATTGCCGCTCTGAAGATGTCACTCGTACTGAACTCTTTATCGTTGAAGGTGATTCGGCGCTAGGCACGACCAAGGCTGCCCGTAACTCTGAATACCAAGCAATTCTTCCCATCCGCGGCAAGATTCTGAATGTGCAGAAGGCATCTCTTTCGCAGATGCTCGATGATAAAGAGTGCGGCTCCATCATTCAGGTGATTGGTGCTGGCTCAGGAAAGTCATTTGAACTCGATGAAGCGCGCTACGGCCGCGTGATCTTGATGTCTGATGCTGATGTTGATGGCGCTCATATTCGCTGCCTACTTCTGACTTTGATGTATCGCTATATGCGCCCGATGCTAGATGCCGGTCGCGTCTTTGCAGCGATTCCACCGCTTCACCGCATTGAAACCATGGGTGGCGGCGGCAAGAAGGGCGAATACATCTACACATATTCAGATGATGAGATGAAGAGAGTCACTGCAGATTTAAGAAAACAGGGCAAGAAGTGGAAAGAGCCAATCCAGCGTTATAAGGGCCTCGGCGAGATGGATGCTGATCAGCTACGTGAAACCACAATGGATCCTGATGCACGTACCTTGCGCCGAATTACTGTTCCAGATGGTGAAGCGGCAGAGCGTATGTTTGAGCTTCTGATGGGCTCAGATGTTGCGCCTCGTAAGGAATTTATCGCAACTGCTGAAATTGATCGCGAGCAGATCGACGCTTAGCGTCCTTCTTCTTCTTCGACCTCTTCTTCACCTTCTTCTTCGCCATAACCCGCAGTTGATGCAGGTGGTGTAATCACTTTGGCGCTATCAGTTGCTGAAACTGTTGAGCCGAGGGCGCCAATAAGGAAACCTTGCAGGACGTTATTTGGCTTACCCTGATTGCTATGTTGATTTGTAAAGGCGGCTGAGCCATCTTTTCCGCAGATATTCTTCAGGACCGATTGGCCACCAGGGTGGCGCTGAATGTAAGAAGTTAAGTTATAAACATTTCCGTTTACAACACTCCAGCAATCTGATGCGGAGTTATGTTTTGCGACTTCTTGAGCAGAAAGCATGAGCTGCCCGCTAGCATTTCCGCCAGTTGTTCCTGAAGGCGGCGGTGAAACATCAGATGTGATGGGCGCAGCCTCTGCAACGCGATCTTTCCAGGCAGAAGAAGCGCCTGAATGGCCAACAACTACTGTCAGTACCAGGCTAGCTGCAGCAACGATTGTGGTCACAGCTTTAAGGGATGTATTAAGAAGGTGAGATTGCGCAAAGGCTTTCTCTTTCGACCTTTGCAGGAAGTACCAAACTGCGACGAGAGCGCCAAAGATGAGCACGACATTGCGCAGACGTTCACCTTGAATTGCGTGATCTACAGGAAGCCCAACTCTTTCAGCCAATTCTTCACCAGATGAGCTGGCAATCACGCCGCTTACTACAGCGATAGCCACAGCAGCAAGAACGAGTGGCGTATAAGTTTTGCGAATCTTTTCGCTCAAGAGAACGAGAATGAATCCGATAGCCGAGAGCGGGATAAATACAGCAGCTGCGTGAACTACTAGCGGGTGAAGCGGTAAACCAAAAATTAGATCCATGAGAGTAATTCTATTCTTTAATCAATGCTGACTAGGTCGTAATACTCTTCTTTCCAGATATCTTCGTCACCATCTGGCAACAAAATCACACGCTCTGGCTTAAGTGCCTGCACCGCTCCTTCGTCGTGAGAAACCATGATGACTGCGCCTTGGTATTCGCCGAGAGCGCCGAGAATTTCAGCGCGGGATGCTGGATCTAAGTTATTTGTAGGCTCATCAAGAAGTAGAACATTGGCGGCAGAGACAACCAAGGTTGCAAGAGCCAAACGCGTACGCTCTCCACCAGATAAGACCTTCACTGGTTTATGGACATCATCGCCGACGAAGAGGAATGAACCGAGAACGTTACGCGCTTCTGGTTCACGTAAGTCATCTTTTGAAGACATCATGTTTTCAAGAATGGTGCGCTCGAAGTCGAGCATTTCATGTTCCTGGGCGTAGTAGCCGAGTTTGAGGCCATGGCCATGTTCGACTCTTCCGGTGTCGGATTCCAATTGATTGGCCAGAATCTTGAGCAGCGTTGTTTTTCCTGCACCGTTAAGCCCGAGGATGACAACACGAGAGCCCTTATCAATCACGCAGGAAACGTCGGTAAAGATTTCAAGGGATCCATAGTTCTTAGATAGCTCTTCACCTGATAGGGGAGTCTTGCCACATGGTGCAGGGGTAGGAAAACGAAGCTTTGCAACCTTGTCACTAACACGAACATCTTCAAGAGAGGAGCGAAGTTTTTCAGCGCGACGTAACATGCCCTGAGCCGCAGTTGCCTTAGAGGCCTTAGCGCGCATCTTCTCGCCCTGCTTCTGTAAGATCTCTGCCTTCTTCTCGGCGTTGGCGCGCTCTTTCTTGCGGCGATGCTCATCTTGTTCGCGCTGCAGCAGGTACTGCTTCCAGCCCATGTTGTAGACATCAATGACGTTACGATTTCCATCGATGTAGAAGACTTTATTGACGACAGTTTCAATCAAATTCACATCGTGGGAGATGATGACAAGGCCACCTGAATAGTTAATGAGGTAGTTACGGAGCCAGATAATCGAATCTGCATCAAGGTGGTTAGTTGGCTCATCCAGTAGCAAGGTTTCAGCTCCCGAAAAGAGGATGCGCGCCAATTCAATACGGCGACGTTGTCCACCCGAGAGAGTATCTAGTTGGTTGTGAAAGACATCTTCCGATACCCCAAGTGAACTAGCAATTGCCTCTGCTTCAGCTGTTGCGGCATAACCACCAGCTGCATTGAACTCTGCATCAACGCGTGTGTAGCGCTCAAGTGCTTTCTCAAGTTCGGCACCTTCTGTTGTGGCCATCTCTTGCTCAACCTGGGCCATGCGAGCTGCAATCTGATCAAGATCACGTGCAGACAAAATACGATCGAGAGTTGTTCCTTGATCTTCACCTGTGCGCGGATCTTGTGGCAGATAGCCAATCTTTCCTGTGCGCTGAACTCCACCGCCAGCAGGCAAGTTTTCTCCAGCGAGAACTTTGGCAAGGGTTGATTTACCGGCACCATTACGACCTACAAAGCCGATTCGATCGCCATGGTTGATGCGCACATTAACGCCAGATACTAAGAGGCGCGCCCCGGCACGGAGTTCAAGAGCGGTAGTGGCAATCATTTGGCGAAGTCTCCCACAGTGTGCGTGGGATAAGAAATTAACTAAGCAGCGCCGATACGGGTGCGACGAGGAACTGAGTAGGACTTTGCTACTGCAGTTAATTCATCAGAGACTTGTACGCGAATTGCGTTCTCATCTTTCAAGAGCTTTGTCAGGGCAGCAATAGTGGCCTTGAGCTCCTTTGATTCTGTTTCAAGTTCTAGCTTGCTCATCTTGGTTAGACGGCGCAGTGGCATATCAAGGATGTAGGTAGCTTGTTCATCATTGAGTTTAAAGTCTTTGATGAGCTTCTCTTTGGCTGCTGATGCATCATCGCTGCCACGAATAATCTTGATGACCTTATCGATATCGATAATCGCTTTGAGCAATCCATCAACAAGAGATAGGCGATCTTCAGCCTTTGCCTTACGGAATTCAGAGCGGCGACGAACAACTTCAATGCGGTGATCGATAAAGACCTGCAAGAGCTCTTTAAGGCCAAGAGTCTGTGGCTTTCCTTTAACGAGCGCAACAGCGTTGATCGCGAAAGCATCCTCCATGGGAGTTAGCTTGAAGAGCTTTTCTAGAACGTCTTCTGGCTCAAAACCATTCTTGAGTTCAATAACTACGTTGGTACCAGTCTGGCCATCTGTCAGATCGATGATGTCTGAAATACCTTGAATCTTCTTCGCCTTCACCAAGTCAGCGATACGCTCGACAACCTTTTCGGGACCGATATTGAAAGGAAGTTCTTTTATGACAATTCCCATCTTGCGAGAGGTCACCTTGCTAATTTCTACGCTGGCACGAACTTTGAATGAGCCCTTACCTGTGGCATAGGCCTCGCGAACGCCTTCGAGCCCAACAATTTCGCCACCTGTTGGAAAATCTGGAGCAGGCATGTGCTTCATCAATTGATTAAGCGTCGCCTTTGGATTTTCAATTAGGAACTTGGTGGCAGCGATTACTTCGCCCAAATTGTGGGGCGCCATGTTGGTCGCCATTCCCACTGCAATCCCTGAACCACCATTGACTAACAAGTTTGGAAAAGCTGCGGGTAATACCAACGGCTCAGCGAGTTGACCATCGTAGTTGGGACCAAAATCAACGGTGTTCTCATCAGCTTCTGCCACCATCGACATGGCAGCTGCGGCAAGGCGCGCTTCTGTGTAACGCATCGCAGCAGGACCGGCATCGAGTGAACCAAAGTTTCCGTGGCCATCAATAAGTGGAAGTTGCATCGAGAAGTTTTGAGCCATACGCACAAGTGCGTCATAGATTGCAGAGTCACCGTGTGGGTGCAATTTACCCATCACTTCACCGACAACACGTGCGCTCTTTACATGGCCGCGCTCTGGACGCAGACCCATATCGCTCATCTGATGAAGGATGCGGCGGTGTACTGGTTTTAAACCATCGCGCGCATCAGGAAGCGCACGTGAATAGATAACTGAGTAGGCGTACTCAAGGAAAGACTCTGACATTTCAGAAGAGACATCGATATCAACGATCTTGCCGGGAAATTCACCGGGCTTTGGTCCAACGACCTTTGTTGACTTCTTTGGGGCCGCTGTCTTCTTCGTTGCCATGGCGGGTATTCTGCCAAGTGAATGCGTTAAATCTTGGTACCTACACGCGGTCTTGCCCCAACGATTGCAACACAATGGGCGGCAACTTCGGCCCCAGCCATTAAAGCGTGGGTGAGGTCCTTCTTTGTGGCGAAATATGAAATAAATCCAGCGGCAAATGAATCTCCGGCGCCAGTGGTATCTACAACTTCAGTGGAGATAGCCGGAACTGCAACTGATGCACCGCCACGGCTCTTTCCAATAGCGCCATGAGATCCGCGCTTGATGACAACTGTTGATGATGATTGCAAGAGTTGGTCGAGTGCAGCTTCGATATCAGTAAGCCCAGTCAGGTATGTGGCTTCTTCTTCATTGAGAAGCAACACATCCATCGATGGAAGCCAACTCTTTATCTCTTGGGTATCGACCTCTTTCATCCCACCCACAGATGCTGGATCAAAGTAAATTGTCAGACCGGCAGATTTAATCTTGGTAATCATTGCCTTGATACCTTCACGCGAGAGTGGATCAAGTGGTGAGTACCCTGAAATGTAAACAGCGTTATAGACGTCTAGCTCTGGTAAATCGCCAATATGTAACCCTGAATTGGCGCCATTATCTGGAAACATGGTTCGTTCTCCAGTGGGATCAACTAGCACTACGACAACTCCAGAATGGCCATTATCGACAACTAAGTTGTGATGGCGTACTCCGAGCGCATCAAACTCCGCAACGAGGGCTGACCCTGCAGAATCATTTCCAACATGGCCCACGATGGTGGCGCGCGCATCTGTGCGAGTAAGCCACGCTGCAACATTTCCAGCAGCTCCACCACCATGGGTTGAAATCTGAGCAGGGGTATCGCTGCCATAGTTAATCTCAGAGGGCATCACGGCAATCTTGGTGACGACATCAAGCATGACATCACCGATACATAAAACTTTTGCGCTCATGCGTTGTGAACTGCAACCGCGATATCAGCGGCAAGCGCTGAATTAGATTTAATGATTTCAATATTCACTTGCAGTGATTCACCTTCGGAAGCGGTGTGGAAATGCTCCAGCAGATATGGAGTGACCGCCTTACCGACGATTCCATTCTTGGCAGCGCCCGCTAGCCCACTCTTCAAAATTGCGTCATGTCGCGCGCGGTCCATCTCTTTGGCAACTGGGTTGGCAACAATCAGAGCATGCGCATCTGTCTCAAGTCCTTTTCGCGCTTTGATGATGGCAGCGATTTCAGCAGCTGAGTTGACTTGATGTTCAATCGAATATCCAGAGTCAGTCAGATAGAAACCAGGGAAGTGCGTGGTCTTATAACCAACTACACCAATAGCAAGAGTCTCTAAGCGCTCAAGCGTTGCGGCCACATCAAGAATTGATTTCACGCCGGCGCAGACAACGGTGATATCTAAATTAGCTAAGGCTGTCAGGTCTGCCGATTCATCGAAAGATTCATTTGCACCGCGGTGAACTCCACCTAGCCCACCTGTTGCAAAGGTATGAATACCGGCAAGGGCTGCCAAATGCGCAGTCGCTGCAACTGTAGTTGCTGCGCTCTTTCCGGTGGCGGCGATGATTGCTAAATCACGACTAGAAGCCTTGGCAATATCATCACGATTGGCAATCTCAACGAGTTGATCATCTGTTAAACCAATAAGGACTTTTCCATCAAGAATTGCAATCGTTGCAGGCGTTGCACCGTGTGCTCGCACAATCGCTTCTACTTCGCGGGCGACCTGCAGATTTGATGGACGTGGTAGACCATGGCTAATAATTGTTGATTCAAGGGCCACTACAGGTGTGCCAGCAGCAAGTGCGCTAGCAACTTCAGGGGATGCAGTAAAGGCAAGTGAATTCATAGCGCGAACAATACTCGTGAGAGGATAAGGCTGTGCATTTGTCGCAGATTCTTCCCTCGGTATTCGCAAGTATTGGATTATCTTCGGCGCAGGATTTTCTGGGATGTGGCAAAAGTCCCAGTGGGCGAGAAGTCCTCTTTCTTATCGATGGTTTGGGTGCGGATGCCATCAGAACCTATCGGGATCAGATTCCTGTACTTGCAGCTGCAGTGGATAAAGGTGTAGTCACAACATCATTTCCGACAACCACTGCAACTAGCTTAGCAACGCTGACAACTGGTGCAATGCCAGGTGCGCACGGAATGTTGGGTTACACCGTACGTGTGCCGCGAAGCGGGGGACGAATTCTCAACACGTTGAAGTGGGATGAACGGGTAGATCCACAAATGTGGCAACCAGTTCCAACGCTCTTTGAACAGGGAGCAGCTGTTGGTATCACCACAACACATGTGGCGGCGAAGAGATATGAAGGTTCAGGATTTACTCGTGCAGTTTTTCGTGGCGCCCATTACAAAGGCGCCAATATCGTCGCTGATTTGGTTGCTGAAACTGTTCATGCGCTCAGTGCTAGCCCTTCCTTCGTCTATCTCTATGTCAACGATCTGGATTCAGCAGGCCACTCCGATGGTGTTGGTTCAGATAAATGGTTAGCCGCGCTGCGCGGAGTAGATCAATTGATGGGTGAGTTGATTCAGAAAGTGCCAGTTGGCACGCGTATCTGGATTACAGCAGATCACGGAATGATCAATGTGCAAGAGAAGATAGTTCTGGGGCGCGATAACTCGCTGCTGACCGATATTGCAACGATTGCAGGTGAGCCTCGTATGCGCCATCTCTATCTCACCACTGAATCAGAGAGCGCAGCGTTAGAGGTTATTGAACGCTGGAAGAGTGAGCTGGGTCAACAGGTCTCGCTCTTTACTCGCCAGAGCGCAATTGCTGCCGGCCTCTTTGGAAGTGCGGTAAGCCTTGATGCTGCAGATCGTATGGGTGATGTCATTGCAATTGCACAAGGCAACTTAGTGTTACTAGATCCTGAACGCGCGGATAAAGAGGGCGAGATGGTTGGCCATCACGGTGGAGATAGTGAGATTGAAAGTTCAGTACCGCTTCTTCTGCTGCAGCGATAGGTAATTAGTTAGGTTCGTCGCCCTCGGCAGGTTCTTCAGCCTTCTTGCCAAACATAATTTCATCCCATGAAGGAACCTTCGCGCGCGCTGTGATTCCATCTTGCGCATCAGCAACTGATGGCGTTTCGCGAATGACAGCTAAGCGGGGAGTCTCTGGCTTCTCTTCTACCGGTTCAAAGAGATCTGCAATACGTGGAATATCGCGTACTGGATCTTCGATGCGAGATGGGTGGGTTGGTTCAGAGTGGATAATCGCAGTTGCAGTTGGGCGTGGTGCGAGCTCTTCATCTAATAACCATGCGCCATTGCCATCAGTTGCTTCGAGTGCGCGCCGTGCCATATCAAAGTTCCACGTTGCAACGCCTGATCCATCACGGTTAGGAAAGTGCAGCTCGATATGCCAGATGCCATCTGGTAGTCGCCAGGTATTCCAAGAAATTTGATCGGTATCTACTCCGCGCGGAGATAACTTAGCTAGAACTACATCGCTAAAAGTGAGATCGCTGCGATAGGCATCTTTACGCATCACCAATTCACGTGCGCGATCTAAGATGTATTCGCGCTCTTGCATAATCGGACCTGAGAAACGTTCTACCTTTTCAACGGTAATATGTCCTTCACGAGCGACTTGTTCAAAACTTTCACCAGCGCGCAGACGACGCTGAATCTCTTTTACTGACATGGTTTCGCTGGAATCAACTGCTGGCACTGAGGTAAGTCGTGGTTGATTTACTGTCGCGCGCAAATTGTCGCTGATGCGCACTGAGTAGCTGTTGCCTTCGTTATCTACGAGCGCAAGATGGTTGCCATCTTCGGTCTTACCGGTCAGACGGAGTTCGCTCATAGGGGTGAGAATAACTGATGAGGCGGTGATTTTTCGAGAGGAAGACCCTCTAGACTTCAGATATGTACGCCGAACTGCTCGAATTAGCGCGAAAAGTTGGCCACGACGCTGGCGCCCTCTTGATGGAACGCCCACCGGCATTTGAAATTGAATCCAAATCCACCGCCATCGATATCGCAACACAGATGGATAAGAAAGCTGAAAAATTCATCATGGAATCACTGCTCGCTGCTCGACCAGATGATGGAATCATTGGAGAAGAAGGATCATCGGTAGAGAGTAAATCTGGAATTACCTGGGTAATCGATCCACTCGATGGCACTGTCAATTACTTTTATGGGCTACCCGGCTGGAATGTTTCCATTGCAGCTAAAGATAAAGATGGCTCTGTTGTGGGCGTAGTCACCGCTCCCACCATTAACTCCACCTGGTGGGCAACGCGCGGCGGTGGTGCTTTCTATAACGGCCATCAGATTCATTGCAATGATCCCATTGCTTTAGATCGCGCTTTGATTGCAACTGGTTTTCAATACGATGTCGCACACCGCACAACGCAGATGACAGATCTTGCCAAGCTAGTTCCACTCGTTCGCGATCTCAGACGAAATGGCGCAGCCGCGGTGGATCTCTGTCATGTCGCCATGGGCGCACTCGATGGGTATTACGAAGCAGGTTTGAAGGAATGGGATTGGGCAGCTGGGGGATTGGTGGCAACTGAAGCCGGAGCTCGCTTTGTTCAATATGGCCAAGAGCCGCTACGCACCACCTTGTCGGCAGGGCCGACCCTGCACGGCCATCTCGCCTCACTTCTCGGCTTCACAGCCTGATAAGTCCCGCGTAAAAAGGGCGATTTACGCTCGAGCCCCCTTTTGTGGCAAGATACGCAGTCTGCGCGGACATATCCGTGCTTGATAGATAAGTAACGAACAGGAATCACCATGAATATTCTCGACGTAGTAGATGCTGCCTCACTCCGCAAGGACATCCCACAGTTCCGCGCAGGCGATGAGCTCAAGATCCATGTTCGCGTTATCGAAGGTAGCAAGTCACGTCTTCAGGTCTTCCAGGGAATCGTTATCGGTCGCCAAGGCGACGGAGTCCGCGAAACTTTCACAATCCGTAAGGTCTCTTACGGCGTTGGCGTAGAGCGCACATTCCCAGTTCACACGCCAGTTATCGAAAAGATTGAACTTGTCACAAAGGGCGATGTTCGTCGCGCGAAGCTCTACTACCTCCGTGATCTCCGCGGTAAGGCTGCAAAGATTCGCGAAAAGCGCGATGGCATTGTTGGTTACGGCGATGGAATCCTTTCAACACCGGTGTCCGAACCAGAGACAAAGATTGCTGAGTCCGAGGTTCCAGCTCAAGTTGCGATTACAGAAGACGTTGCTGTAGCGGATGTCGTCGAAGCACCAGTTGCTGAGGCAGTTGCAGAAGAGGCTCCAGTTGCAGAAGCTGCTGAGACTTCAGACGAAGCCACCGAGAACAAGTAACCTTAAAACTACTCATGTCACGTAAGGGCTCAGTCCTTCGTGAGTTCCCGATTCTTGTAATCGTTGCGCTCGCAGTATCTCTTGTCATCAAATCTTTCCTTGTGCAGTTCTTCTATATCCCATCTGGGTCTATGGAGAACACGCTGCAGATTAATGATCGAGTCGCAGTCAACAAGATTCCATTTATCTCAAAATCAATCGACCGCGGCGATGTCGTAGTTTTCCGCGATCCCTCAAACTGGTTACCAGAGCCATATGCCGATAATCAAAATAAAGTGATTGCAAAGATTAAAGAGGGTCTTGTGCTCGTTGGCGTTCTACCAAATCCAGCGAAGCAATACTTGGTTAAGCGCGTGATTGGCATTGCTGGCGATAACGTTGTTGGTAAAGATGGAATCGTCACAATCAACGGTAAAGAAACGACCGAGCCATATATCTTTGCAGGCAATAAGCCGAGCGAGCTAGATTTTAACGTCACTGTTCCAAAGGGAAAGATCTGGGTCATGGGCGATCACCGTGGAGCATCTGCTGACTCTCGCTACCACCAAGATGACGTCAACAATGGTTTCGTACCAGAATCTAAAGTAACTGGACGAGTCGTTGGAATCATCTGGCCAATTAAGAATGTTGGCACAGTCCCATCGCAAGATCCTCTCAAGTAACTTTTCACTCTCATGAAGGCAATCGAAGAACTTCTTCGTAACGCTGGAATTTCTCCCATCGCCGGAGTTGATGAAGCAGGACGCGGACCATGTGCGGGACCTCTCGTAGTTGCTGCTGTAATTCTCAAAGATCCTTTCGCTCCCGAGCTAGCGGCTGTTCGAGATTCGAAAGAAGTACCAGAATCTAAACGAGAAGCGCTCTTTGATTTAATTATGGATGTCGCCGAAAGTATTTCAGTAATTATTGTGCCAGCTGCTGAGGTTGATGAACGTGGAGTACATGTTGCAAATCTTGATGGCATGCGCCGCGCAGTAAAGGGCTTGCAGATTGAACCTGCCTATGTGCTTACAGATGGTTATGCCATCGAAGGTTTAGCGATTCCTAATGTGGCTGTCTGGAAGGGCGACCAAGTAGTAACTGCAATAAGTGCCGCCTCCATCATCGCAAAGGTCACGCGTGATCGGATGATGATTGAACTCGATGCTATCTACCCGCAGTATGGCTTTGCCCAACATAAGGGCTATATCACCGCAGTACATACAGCGGCCTTGAAAGAGCATGGGCCATGTGCAGAACATCGAAAGTCTTTTTCGAATATCGCTTCTCTTATGCGTTAGTTATACACAGCACCTAATTTTGCAGCCTCACTAATTGTTGAGGCGATTTACCCTGCCGCCCATGGCGACAAGTACACGTAAGAAAACTCCAGGAAAAAAACAACGGCTCGGTGCCTTTGGTGAAGAAGCTATAGCGCAATACCTACTTTCACGCGGGGATGAGATCCTTGAAAGAAATTGGCGGGTGCGAGAAGGCGAAATTGATTTAATCGCCCTTGGCGCAGATGGTCTCTTCCATTTTGTTGAGGTAAAGACGCGCAGCTCTCTCGCCTTTGGACATCCACTCGAAGCGATTAATAAGGATAAGGCGCACCGCATGCAACGCCTTGCCTTGGCATGGCTGGCAACTCATGGCTGTTTGGGATGTGACTACACAATTGATGTTGCAGCAGTCCTCATCAACGCAGATAGTTCGCATACTCTCGAATATCGTGCGGCAATTTTATGAGTATCGGTCGTACTGAATCGGTAGCGCTTTTGGGGCTTTCTGGCAGCGTCGTTGAAATTGAAGTTGATATTGCTGATGGACTCCCTGGTTTCTCACTATTGGGTCTACCTGATGCGGCGCTCTCTGAATCTCGTGATCGAGTGCGCGCTGCGCTGACCAACTGCAGTGAGGCATGGCCCAATAAGAAAGTCACCGTCTCGCTCTCGCCCGCCTGGTTACCAAAGAGCGGTTCTGGCTTTGATCTCTCAATCGCACTGGCGCTGCTCATCGCTCAGGAAACGTTGCCTCAAGCGCCTTTTCTGCATACAACAATCTTGGGGGAACTTGCACTCGACGGAAAGATTCGTGCAGTTCGCGGTGTTCTTCCTGCGCTCATCGCTGCTTATAAAGCGGGCATACGTCGTGCCATCGTGCCAACGGCTAATCGAGCAGAGGCGCAGTTAATGAGTGCGATGGAGGTCCTTACCTTTGCCACACTTCATGAAGTTCTCATGTGGGCGCGCACTGGAGTTACGCCACAGGCACAAGAGCTCGATCTCGAAGTAGATGACTCATCGAGTTATTTAGATTTTGCCGATGTCGCAGGGCAGAGCAAAGCTCGACAAGCCGCCGAGATAGCTGCCAGTGGGGGACATCATCTACTTCTCATCGGTCCACCCGGTGCTGGCAAGACGATGATTGCATCGCGAATTCCAACAATCTTGCCTGAGTTAGATCTGGAACAGGCGCTAGAAGTAACGGCGGTGCACTCGATCTCTGGCGGTCTTGGTGATCGTTCGCCTATGTCGCGACTTGCCCCGATTATTTCGCCACATCACACTGCATCACGCGTTGCCATCGTCGGCGGAGGTTCACACATTATTAAGCCAGGTGCATGCAGCTTGGCACACCACGGAGTCCTCTTTATCGATGAAGCACCTGAATGCGCAGTGGGAGTTTTAGATTCACTCCGTCAGCCACTTGAATCTGGCACCATCACAATTACCCGAAGCGTTGGCAATATAACTTTTCCAGCGTACTTTCTCTTAGTACTTGCCGCCAACCCCTGCCCATGTGGCAAATTCATCGGTAAAGGTCGCGCCTGCACCTGCACATCTATTCAAGTGAGGCGTTACCTTGGCAAACTCTCTGGTCCACTTATGGATCGAATTGATATGCGAGTTATCGTCGAGCCAGTTGGCAGAGTAGAAATGGCGCAGACCGAGCTTGGTGAATCCAGCTCAGTAATTCGCCAGCGCGTTATCGCAGCGCGTGCAGCAGCCGCTGCCCGATTTGCAGATCAGCCTTGGAAACTCAATGCACAGATACCAGCACGCGAACTTCGCAATACCTACAAGCCAGAGCGAGCTGCTATGAACTTTTTACATGATGAGTTAGATCGCGAACGCTTGACTGCACGTGGACTCCACAAGGTCATTCGTCTTTCTTGGACTTTGGCTGATTTAAGCAAGCATGAAACTCCAACGCTTGCCGATGTGCAGCGAGCTTATGCACTTCGCGAGGGCTCAGAGCTATGAACGTTACTGCTCAACGCCTAGCGCTAATGGCAGCAATTGAACCAGGTACACACTTCTGGACTCGAGAAATCTTGAGCCATGGAGTCGAAGAAGTCCACGCCAGAATTATTGGGCGAGCATATGACCCGATTAAATATGCCAACATCATCGATAAAGTGAGTAACTTCAACCCGGAAAGCGAATTCTCTAAA
This sequence comes from Streptomycetaceae bacterium, assembly GCA_027486075.1. Classification (GTDB taxonomy): domain Bacteria; phylum Actinomycetota; class Actinomycetes; order Nanopelagicales; family Nanopelagicaceae; genus Planktophila. The sequence goes on from JAIXPU010000095.1 coordinate 30,498, forward strand.
ATCTCTGCTGCAGGTGCACATCTACTTACCCCTGAAGACATTGATTGGCCAATTCGCGTTGATGATCTGGAATCTCCGCCGATTGCGCTAATTGTTAAGGGGCGCAGAGATCTCTTTACCAACCCTTCCCTTGCCATCGTTGGTACCCGCAATCCGACTCCGTATGGAACCCGTATCGCAGGTGATTTTGCCGCCGGTTTTGTTGATCGCGAATGGGACATCATCAGTGGAGGCGCTTACGGCATTGATTCAGCGGCGCATCGCGGCGCTTTAGTCGCCGAAGGTCGCACCATTGCAGTTATTGCATCAGGAATTGATACACCTTATCCATCAGGTAACTCTCGCCTCTTCGATGAAATCTGCGAGAACGGAGCAATTATTAGTGAGGTAGTACCCGGAGTTCCTGCGCTGCCACATCGTTTTCTAACACGCAATCGCATTATTGCAGCGCTCTCGCAGAGCACGCTGGTGGTGGAAGCAGCATTTCGGAGCGGATCACTTCGCACCGCTCGAGATGCGGCTCAATTGCTGCGACCGGTGATGGCGATACCTGGTCCAATAAATTCACCTTCATCTGAAGGCTGCCATCGCCTGATTGGCGAGAGAGCTGCCGAACTTGTGACATCTGTTGCCGATGCTTGCGAATTGATATCAGCTCTTTAGGTTCTTCATCGATGTAATGAGAGAATAAGCCCATGAGTAATTTCCGTTCTGGGTTTGTCGCCATTGTCGGCCGCCCAAATACTGGAAAATCAACTCTCATTAACGCTCTTGTGGGTAGCAAGATTGCAATTACATCTCCGCACCCAAACACCACCCGCCATGCCATTCGCGGCATCGTCAATAACGAGGCCTATCAAGCTGTACTGGTTGATACCCCAGGAATTCATAAGCCCAAAACCCTTCTTGGATTTCGGCTTAACGCGGTTGTGAATCAGAGTTTAGATTCTGTCGATATCGTGATGATGTGCCTACCTGCCGATGAGACCTCAGGCGCGGGAGATATTTTTCTAGCAGCTGAAATTGCTAAGTACCCACGGGCCAAGAAGTTTGCGCTTGTGACTAAGACAGATTTAGTCTCCAAGAAGAATTTAGCTACGCGACTGCTAGGCGTCAATGAGCTAGCTCAAGGATTTACATGGGATGAGATTGTGCCTATTTCGGCAGCTGTCCACGATCAGATTAATCTCCTCGAAAAGTTAATTGGAGATGCGCTCCCTGAAGGCCCAGCTTTCTATCCAACGGATATGAAGAGCGATCAGAATATTCAACAGCTGATCTGCGAACTCATTCGCGAGGCAGCCCTGCGTGATGCGCGTGAAGAGTTGCCGCACTCGATTATGGTCACCATTGATGAGATGGCAGAACGTGATGAAAAGGGCAGCCGCCCATTCTTTGATATCCATGCAACTATCCATGTTGAGCGCGATTCGCAGACTGGAATCTTGCTTGGACATAAAGGTGAACGCCTCAAAGATATTGGTACACGCGCCCGTAAAGATATTGAGCGCGAACTCGGAGCTAGGATTTTTCTAGGCTTACATGTGAAAGTCTCTAAAGAATGGCAGCGCGATCCTAAGTTGCTAGAACGACTTGGATTTACTGAGCGCTGATTGCTCCTGTTGCCAGGGCGATAAGTAGGACGCTACCAAGGGCAACGCGATAGATAACAAAAGGCATGAAGCTCTTTGTCGCGATGTATTTCATCAACCAAGCAATGACTGCATAGCCAACAAAGAAAGCTGTGACGGTGGCGGCGAATATCTCTGGAAGTGAATAGACCGATGAAGCGTCTTCGCTGACCGCCGCCTGTAGTTGATAGAAACCGCTACCGAAGACGGCGGGAAGGGCTAACAAGAATGAGTAACGCAGAGCAGCTTCTCGTTTGTAACCGAGGATTCGACCGAAGGCGATAGTGGCACCTGACCGTGAAACACCTGGAATAAGTGCCAGCGCTTGGGCAAATCCATAGCCGATTCCATCGCGTACATTGAGTTGGGCAAGAACCTTTTCATTCTTGCCAACGTAATCCGCTAAACCGAGGATAAGTCCAAAGACAATCAGCATCGAGGCCACAATCCATAGAGCTCTAAAGTTATTGGTGATGTAGGACTCGCCAAAGTAACCCAGCACAACAATAGGAAGAGTGCCGATGATGATGAGGTTTCCGAGTCGCGCTTCAGGTGAACCATCGCGCTTAAACCAGGCTTTTGCGATTGAAAGAATATCTCTGCGGAAGTAGAGCAAGACGGCGAGTTCGGTGCCGATCTGGGAGATGGCGGTGAAGGCGGCTCCAGGATCTTTAGCGCTCGGGAGAAATTCTCCGGTGATACGAATATGAGCGCTGGAAGAGATTGGTAGAAATTCAGTAAGGCCCTGAATTAATCCTAAGAAGATAGCTTCAAGCATGGCGGAAGTATCTCAAGATTTATTGCGCAGTTGGCTTACGGCTCGCAAGGTAAGAACCAATTAATACAAGAGGAAGGCCAATGATAATGCCAACCGTCAGCGGTTCATTCAAGATGATGACGCCTAGAACAACTGCAAATGCGGTATTGAGATAGGTAACAAGTGATCCACGCGCGACGCCGATAATGGCAGCGAGAGCGAAGAAGGCAACGAAGGCGGCGCCTGTTGAGAGAACGCCCAGACCAATAATTGCACCGATTGCTTCATTGGAGATCTCATGTGTTGGCCATTGCACAACAGTGAAAGGTAGATAGAAAAGCGCAGTCATCGCCATGGCGACCGCGTTGATGGCAATTCCAGAAACATGTGGAAGCGCACTCTGCACCATCATGACAGCGTAGGAATATCC
>JAIXPU010000151.1 GCA_027486075.1 Streptomycetaceae bacterium
GAGACAATGGTGAGTTTAGAGCGGTCAACTTTGCTGCCAACGTAATTGGCCAACATTGGAAGTGCGAAGAGATGATCTACTGGACCATCAAAGAAACCTTGAATCTGTGAGGTGTGAAGGTCTACCACCATCAGACGATCTGCGCCGGCTGTCTTAAACAAATCTGCCATGAGTCGCGCTGTGATTGGCTCGCGGCCACGGCTCTTCTTATCTTGGCGCGCATATCCATAGAACGGTGCGACGACGGTAATGCGCTTTGCAGATGCACGCTTGAGCGCATCAATCATGATGAGCTGTTCCATGATTTGTTTATTGATGGGAGTCGAATGTGACTGAATCACAAATGCATCGCAACCACGGACTGATTCTTCAAAGCGGACGAAGATTTCTCCGTTGGCAAAATCATAAGCTGATGTTGGAGTAAGTGGAATGCCTAGTTCAGTGGCGACCTGTTCAGATAACTCAGGGAATCCGCGGCCGGAAAAAAGACGAAGTTTTTTCTCTGACGATAAACGGATCTCGCTCAAGGAAGTTAGCCCTTCTGCTCGTCGTTGCTGTGGCGCGCAGCCGCCTCAGCTGATTTAGTGCCAGGACGCTTACGCAGAACCCAACCTAGTACATTTCGCTGCTTTGCCCTACCGACACCAATTGCGCCGGCCGGAACATCTTCGGTAATGACAGAACCGGCGGCGGTATATGCGCCATCTCCGATTGTCACTGGTGCAACGAGCATTGAATCGCTGCCGATGCGAACGTGATCGCCCACTACTGAATAATGCTTTTCGACGCCATCGTAATTAACAAAGATAGTTGCCGCACCAATATTGGTGCCCTCGCCGATGATGGCATCTCCTACATAGGAAAGATGCGGAACTTTTGAGCCTACGCCCAGAGTTGCGTTCTTCATCTCGACGTATGCGCCAACTTTTGAACCGCTTAACAATTTTGTGCCAGCTCGCAGATAGGAATATGGGCCAACGTTTACACCTTCGCCGATAACAGCTTCTGTACATTGTGATTCAATGACGTGAGCGCTGGCTGCAACTGTGCAGTCAATTAACGTTGTACGAGGGCCGATAACTGCGCCGCTAGCAATTGTTGTTACGCCATGAATCGCAGTTCCGGGAGCTAGGACCACATCAGGTGCGATAGTTGCAGTGGCATCTACCCAGGTAGATAAAGGATCCACGATAGTTACGCCTGACTTCATTAAATCTTCATTGATGCGATCGCGTAAGAGAGATGCAGATTCTGCAAGCTGGACGCGATCATTAACGCCGAGTATCTCGATGAAATCATCAATCAGAACTGCGGCAATCTTTCCGCCTTCATTGCGCAAGATTTCAATAACATCGGTCAGATAGAGCTCGCCTTGTGAATTGTCACTCTTCAACTTGCCGATTGCACTCGCTAACTTGGCAGCATCGAAGGCATATACGCCAGAGTTGACTTCAATTATCTCGCGCTGGATTTCATCAGCATCGCGTTCTTCAACAATACGGAGCAAGGAAGCGTCATCACCACGAACAATGCGGCCATACCCGGTGGGATCTGGGTGTTCGGCAGTCAATACTGATGCGGTAAAGCCACCTTCATGGTGTTCTGCCAGAAGCTGAGAAAGAGATGTTCCGGTAAGCATCGGTGTATCGCCAGCGAGAACCAAGATGGTGCCACTTGGCTTGAGACCTGCGAGCGCTAATTGAGTTGCATGTCCGGTGCCACCGCGTTTTTCTTGAAAGATGGTGACAGCGCTCGGTGCAATCTCTGCAATATGCGCTTCAACTTGTTCACGACCTGCTCCAACTACAACGCGAACGTTTTTCGGGCTAAGTGCATCAACTGCATTGAGAACATGGCCGACCAATGTCCGACCTGCGATGGGATGTAAGACCTTGGGCGTACTCGACTTCATGCGAGTTCCTTCACCAGCAGCGAGAATCACTACGGTTTCAAGGCTCATGTCGTAAGTCTACTTGCTCCGCCAGTTTTATCGGCAGAACCATAAATGGCTCCGCCACCAGGTATCGATCCTGGACCCTGGGCTTCAAAGGCCCATGTGCTAGCCACTACACAATGGCGGAACCTATATTCTCCCTTATCTTCAGCAGTGCTCGCGACCACTAAACTCATTTCTTATGGGAAGCCAATCACTTGAGCGCGATGAAGTAGACCGCCTCATAGCCGCTTGGAAGCGCGAACGCCCTGATTTAGACCTCTCTCCCCTTGCAGTCCTTAGTCGCATCACCCGTATTGCGCGCCATCTCGATATTGCGCGCCGTGATGCATTTGGTGATCTAGAAAATTGGGGCTTCGATGTTCTTGCCGCCCTACGAAGAGCAGGCGAACCTCATCAACTTTCACCTGGTCAATTAATGCAAGAGACTCTTGTCACGAGCGGAACCATGACCAATCGACTTGATCGCTTAGAAGAGTTACAACTTATTACTCGCGAACCAGATCCCAACGATGGTCGCGGCTCGCTCGTGACCTTAACTCGGGCAGGTATGCGCGCAGTTGATTCAGCTATGGAAGATCTCTTAGAAAACGAGCGCGAGCTTCTGCAGAATCTCAGCGTGAAAGAACGTGAAGTGCTGGCAGATTTGCTCAGTAAACTTGTTACTGAATTTGATGAGAGTTAATTAGTTACTAATCACTTTGGCGCCATGAACTGGGCCATGTGCTCGCGCCACACTTCCCACAACTCCACTGGCAGTTAAGGCAACTGCAAGATCTAAACCGGAATCTTCATCGGCTACCAAGAATGCAACTGTTGGACCAGAGCCCGAGACGATGGCGCCGAGGGCTCCGTAATCGCGGCCTACTTCAAGAACCAGACTTAACGCCGGGCGAAGCGAACATGCGGCGTTCTGTAGATCATTGGTGAGCGCTCGTCCCACAGCATCTGCATCTGCCGCAAGAAGAGATTGCATCAAGAGATCGGAAACTTGCGGAGGCGCAATATCTAATTCAGCGCGCATGCGATCGCATTCGGCATACACAGCAGGAGTTGAGAGACCAACGCTAGAAAGCGCCAAGACCCAGTGATAAGTACCGCGCGAAAGCGCCGCCGTAAGTTGATCACCGCGTCCTTGGCCAATCGCAGTTCCGCCAGAGATCATAAATGGCACATCGCTACCCAGTTCAGAGCCCAACGCATGGAGCTCTTCGCGCGACATCTCTAATTGAAAGAGCGCGTCCATAGCTACCAAAGTGCCTGCTGCATCTGCACTTCCGCCAGCCATACCGCCAGCAACAGGAATAGATTTCTTGATTTCTATATGAACATCGGTATCAAACTCAAACTTTTCGCCAATTAACTGCGCAGCTTTCACAGCAAGATTGGAGTGATCTTCTGGAACACCGTGGGTATGTTCGCCGCTTACTGCAATCGTGACTCCGCTACCAGCTTTGGATTTGGTAACAGTGACATCATCAAAGATAGAGATAGCTTGAAAGACTGAGACTAAATTGTGATAGCCATCTGCCTCTTTGGGTCCCACAGAGAGCTGCAGATTTACCTTGGCAGGTACTCGCACAGTGATTGAATTTGGGGCCACGATAAAACTCTACCCAAGTTTCGCAATTGCGCAGAAGCCATGGATATCGAGCGATTCACCGCGCAACGTGGGATCAATACCTGCTTCTGTCAGCACCGATTCAGCAGCAGCTGAGCCGCCATACATTGATGAGAGCGCAGAGCGGAGCATCTTGCGGCGCTGCGCAAAAGCTAAATCAATAATCGTAAAGACTTTCTTGCGAAGTTCTTCATCGCCCGGGATTGCCCGACGAGTAAATGCCACAAGTTTGGAATCAACGTTAGGTTGAGGCCAGAAAATATTTCGTGAGACTGAACCTGCACCTGTGACATCTGCCCACCATGCCGCCTTGACGCTAGGAATTCCATACTCTTTTGAATTTGGCTTGGCAGCCAGGCGATCTGCAACTTCTGCCTGCACCATAACAACACCGCTGCGAAGTGAAGGAAGAATTTCAAGCAGATGCAAGAAGACAGGGACAGAGACGTTGTAAGGAAGGTTGGC
>JAIXPU010000039.1 GCA_027486075.1 Streptomycetaceae bacterium
ATGCGAAGAAGTTGGTTGTATTTAGCAACGCGCTCTGTACGTGATGGTGCACCGGTCTTAATCTGGCCGCAGTTAGTTGCAACTGCAAGATCTGCAATTGTGGTGTCTTCAGTTTCACCGGAACGGTGTGACATCATGCTGCGGTAGTTGGCACGGTGTGCCAAATCAACTGCATCAAGAGTCTCTGTCAGCGTTCCAATCTGATTTACCTTCACAAGAAGCGCGTTGGCAGTATCTGTTTCAATTCCCTTAGCAAGGCGCACTGGGTTGGTTACAAATAGATCATCGCCGACAATCTGAATCTTTGAGCCAAGGGAAGAGGTCATTGACTTCCAGCCAGCCCAATCTTCTTCATTGAGTGGATCTTCGATCGAGACGATTGGGTATGCGCTCACAAGCTCTGCGTAATACGCAATCATTTCATCGGATGTGCGCAATGAGCCTTCAAACTTGTACTTACCGTTGTCATGGAATTCAGTTGCAGCAACATCCATCGCAAGTGCGATTTCAGAACCTGGCTTAAAGCCTGCTGCTGTAATCGCTTCGATGATGAGGTCAAGGGCTGCGCGGTTGCTATCGAGGTTGGGAGCAAAGCCACCTTCATCGCCAACAGAGGTGGCAAGTCCACGCTTCTTCAGAACTGCTTTGAGTGCATGATAAATCTCAGCGCCCCAGCGAAGTGATTCGCGGAATGAGTCTGCACCGATTGGAGCAATCATGAACTCTTGGATATCAACGTTGGTATCAGCATGTGCGCCACCATTGAGAATGTTCATCATTGGAACTGGCAATACATGTGCATTCGGTCCGCCTACATAGCGAAAGAGCGAAAGATCAGAAGATTCAGCTGATGCTTTAGCGACTGCGAGTGAAACTCCGAGGATTGCATTTGCGCCAAGTCGTGACTTATTAGGAGTTCCATCAAGTGAAATCATCTCTGAGTCAATCAGGCGCTGATCTTGTGAATCGTAACCTTCGATTGCTGGAGCAATTTCGTCATTAACAAATGCAACAGCCTTCTGAACGCCCTTACCTAGGTAACGACCTTTATCTCCATCACGGAGCTCTGCTGCTTCGAATGCGCCAGTTGATGCGCCGCTTGGCACTGCAGCGCGCGCCTGGGTGCCATCTTCGAGTTGAACTTCAACTTCAACAGTTGGGTTTCCGCGGGAATCAAGAATTTCGCGAGCGTAGATTGCGTCGATTATTGCCATGAAGAGTCTCCTAGAGGTAAAAAACTTGGAACACAGCGCTCAACGCTGAACGTTAGGAGGTAATCCTATCGCGAAGTTAGGTGTGCTTTTCGGCAGTTTTAATCTCGCGGATCATCTCTCGCGCCTTGGCACGGAGGGCGTTTTCAGGGTCAATCCCATTGTCATGAGCCCAGGCAATCACTGATGCGAGTGCGTCCCCGACAGATTTTTCAGTCGCTGCGCTATCGCTTTCGTGTGCATCGATATTGAGTGCAACGTTGTATTTTTCTGCGCGATAAAGAATCTTGGCAACAAGAGGAAGTGCTGGTTGCGACATCGCGATTCCATCAACGGCCGAAGTGCGCCCCTTTTCACGGGCTTTAATCGCTTCCCAATTCTCAATGATTTCATCAGTGCCGCTGACCTCAAGGTTTTCAAAGACATGCGGGTGGCGGCTAATCAACTTATCTGCGATAGCGCCAGCTACGTCATCAATCGTGAATGGATCCGTGGGGTGGTCTTGCGCAATCCGAGAATGGAAATAGACCTGCAGTAAGACATCGCCAAGTTCTTCGCGCATACCAGCACGATCATCAGTTTCGATAGCGTCGATAAATTCGTAAGACTCTTCAAGTAAGTACTTAATGAGTGATTGGTGAGTCTGCTCTGCATCCCAAGGACATCCGCCCGGTGAGCGGAGTCGATCCATGACTTCTACAAGTCGAAGAAGTTCTGAACCTGCCATTGCTCGATTTACTTATCGGAAGGAACGACTGCAGATCCTGCTGAATCCTTAGCCACAATGTCACCTTGTTCGATATCCCAGATGCCGTAGCGAGGGTTAACGGTGACTTTGAGTTCCTTGGCTTTGGCTGTTACCAACTGTCCGATGCGTGCTGAAACTTCTTCATCAGGAATTCCGGATTGGCGCAGGGCTTCTGCAATCAGATCTGAAGTCATGATCGCCTTTACATACTCATCAAAGTTAGAAGGCGCGATATTGGCTGCGACCAAGTTACGTGGAAGTTCGCTCTCGCCACCGACTTGGGTAGTCAACTCATCTTTACGCTGAGCAATCTGTGTGGGAGTAATCTCAATCTTTAGCTCTTTAGCGATCTCAACAAAGAGCTGAGTAATAATAGTAAAACGTAGTTGTCCGCGATTGAGTTCTTCGCCAGTTGTGAGCTGCAAACCTGTTGTATCAACCTTGAGGCGCTCTGCGAGAACTTCATCAACGACAGCTTGCGCATCTGCCTGCGAGATCGTGACATCTCCGATGGTTGCAGCGCTATCAATTCGTCCGCACCCTGTGAGCGCAAGG
>JAIXPU010000079.1 GCA_027486075.1 Streptomycetaceae bacterium
CCTGATGGATAGAAAGTCACAAAAGCATCTTCAGCTATCTGAATCTTTTCTCGGAAAGGTCGCTCGCGCAGATGATCAATAGCTTTCTCTGCATCAGCTAAGTTATAGAGAGCCTTGGGGTCTTTATGGCTGGAATAGCCTTTCTTGGCTGCGTACTTCGCATCTTCCATCTGTAGATGGGCAGAATCACGCAAAATGATCTTAGCAATATCGTTGGTATAGCGAGTGCCGTAAATCTCTTTATTGAAACCTTGTTTAACGAGCAGTGGTAAATAGCCACAGTGATCAAGATGTGCGTGCGTGAGTACAACGGCATCAATCTGATTAGCTTCGATAGGAAAGGGATCCCAGTTTTTGCGCTGCACTGATTTAATTCCTTGGAAGAGTCCACAATCCACCAATATCTTGCTCTGCTTACTTGAAATCAGCGCCCGACTTCCTGTGACGGTATCGGTAGCGCCTAGAAAGGAGATTGTTACTTCACTCATAAGGCAAGGTTATCGGTTAAAAGAGAAGTAGCCTTGACCCTATGACTGGAGCACAATTCAATAAGTTTCTACTCCTGTCATCGACGCTAACTCTCATTATTGGTTTTTTCTATGAACCCTTCTGGGTTATCGCAGGACTAATTGGTCTAGTCCCCGCCATTACATGGCTCGTCAACGATCTACGCCATAAGACGATGGGTTCTGATGTTCTCGCTGTTTTGGCCCTTCTTGGCGCTCTCTTTACTGATCAACTCTTTGCAGCTGCCGTGATTTCGGTAATGCTCGCTACCGGACGCGTTCTGGAAAGTTGGGCAGAGGGACAAGCAGAACGCCAGCTCAAAGCCTTGCTCTCACGTATGCCTCGTAGCGCCCATCGAATCGCAACAGATGGCTCTATTCAAGAGATAGATATCTCTGAAATAGTTATTGGTGACAGGATTCTGATTAGAAGCGGTGAAATCACACCTACAGATGGCCGATTACTAAGTAAGGCCACCTTGGATGAATCAGCGCTAACAGGAGAACCATTGCCTGTTGCACGCGCTAAGGATGAAGAAATTTCTAGTGGTGTGCTCAATGCAGGAGCTCCCTTTGAATATTCTGCAATGACAACCTCTGAAAACAGCACATATGCGGCAATCATTAAGTTGGTAGAAGCAGCTCAAGAAAAATCTGCACCTGGGGTCCGACTGGCTAATCAATGGGCGCTGCGTTTTGTGCCAGCAGCTCTCTTGATTGCAGGGCTAGCTTGGTGGCTCAGCGGTGATGTTGACCGAGCTGTTGCTGTCTTGGTTGCTGCCACCCCATGCCCCTTGATCCTTGCCGTACCGATTGCAATCGTTGCTGGACTATCCCAGGCTGCCAAGAATGGTGCAATTATCAAAGGTGGGGGAGTTTTAGAACTTCTTGCACGCACAGATACAGTCTTACTTGATAAAACGGGCACCCTGACTCACGGTGGTCCCGCAATTTCAGAGATTAATTCTCGTCCAGGTTTAAGTGATGACGAAGTTTTACTGATTGCTGCATCTGTTGATCAATACAGTCCACATATTGTTGCTAAAGCTCTCGTTCAAGAGGCACGCACGCGCGGCCTAGCGCTCAGCACATGCTCAGAGATAGAAGAAATCGCTGGACACGAAATCGCAGCGAATCTTGCTGGGTCGCGAATAGTTGTGGGGCAGTTCAAAGTAGAGCCGCCAAGTTGGTTGCACTTCTCTCAGCCGCTCATGGTGGCGGTAAGTAGAGATGGAGAACTAGTTGGAGTTATAGGACTTGATGACCCAATTCGCGCAGAGTCAAAACAAATGGTTGCAGACTTACGCGCTGCTGGCGTTGAGCACATTGCGCTTGTCACCGGAGATCGTGAAGAAACCGCTCAAGAAGTAGCTAAGTCAGTAGGAATTACAGAAATCTATTCAAGGGTCACAGCAGCTGGAAAGTTAGAAATTACAGAGGCAGCAAAGTTGAAATCCTCTGGTTCGGTTATCGTCGTTGGCGATGGAATCAATGATGCACCAGCTCTTGCAGCAGCAGATGTTGGAGTGGCTATGGGTGCGCGAGGAGCATCGGCTGCATCAGAAGCCGCTGACGTTGTTATTGTGGAAGATTCCATAGATCGGCTTACACATGCGATTCGAATCGCAAAGGCATCTCGAGCAAAGGCCTTGCAGGCTGCCGGTATAGGAATGAGCCTCTCATTTATCGTCATGGGCACAGGCGCATTCGGAATTACCAATGCCAGCCAGGGAGCTATTGCGCAGGAAGTTATCGATGTCATCGCAATTTTATGGGCGCTCACCGCGCTGAAATCAAGTAAGTGAATACCGCGTACCATTAGGCAACGAAGAGTCGCCCGGATCACCGCGTTACGAAAGTACCGAGGAAAGTCCGGACTTCACAGAGCAAGGTGGTGGGTAACGCCCACCCGGAGCAATCCGCGGGAAAGTGCAACAGAAAGTAAACCGCCAATAGCAATATTGGTAAGGGTGAAACGGTGGTGTAAGAGACCACCAGTGCATGTAGTAATACATGTAGCTATGTAAACCCCACCTGAAGCAAGACCAAGAAGATAGTGCGCTGCTCGCGCTGAGCTATCGGGTAGGTTGCTTGAATCTGTAAGTAATTACAGATCTAGATGGATGGTGATCCCTCGCAAGAGGACAGAATCCGGCTTATAGGGCGACTCTTCTTCTAATTAGGTGGGCGCAGGTTAAATCTGCGCTCACCTTTCTGCATTTTGCTTGTACAAGTTGTTACACAACCTGTCGCAGATTTAGATATTTTTATGGGGAAACGATGGGCAAATATGGGCAGATTTATGGGCAGATTTATGGGCAGATTTATGGGCAGATTTCGGTTGCAGAGGACTTTCGAAGATTTTTAATTGAATTTTTACTTTTGCCTTGAGTGAAGAAGAAGATGCCACTATCGCGGTTGCCTGTCGCTATACAACCAACTTTTTAAATGCTATCGACTTAATCGGTAGCAAGGATCCACCTACGACTAGAGCCGCACTAATTAGGACTAAGTTCTTGACTATATATTGCCCTTCTAGTGTTAGGGCAAAAGGAAAATTTGAGAAACAGACTTCGGGTAACAGAACGAGAGGCAAAAAAGTGCCAGGCATTTGAAGGGCCAGTAGGAGAAGTCCTCCCCGAATCATGGGCTTGATAACGAAGAATAATCCGATTACCGCCTCCCAGATACCAAGAATTGGAATAAA
>JAIXPU010000088.1 GCA_027486075.1 Streptomycetaceae bacterium
ACCCAACTACGGAACTTCTTCTCTGCCATTTAACTTGACTCACATTCTTCAACCGTGGAGGTGCCAAGATTAGAGCATCTGGCTACTTTCGGTAAATGGCGAAAGAGACCGCTAAATACTGCGAAATCCAGGCAGCGAGCACAAATACATGAAAGAGCTCGTGGAAGCCGAAGTACTTTGCATTACGCCCTGGCAGTTTGAGCGCGTAGAAGATGGTTCCGATTGAGTAGAGCAACCCACCTATCAAGATTGGCAGTAACACCCATAAACCACCCTCCTTGTAGAGCTGCGGGGTATAGATGATCGCAACCCAACCGAGAAGTAGATAATTTGCAACGTATAACCAGCGAGGTGCGCCGACCCAGAAAACACGTAGCGCAACGCCAATCAACGCACCAGTCCAGACAACTGCAAGCAAGATATTGCGATCGCGGTCATCAAGTAGTGCAACCGCAAAGGGCGTGTATGAACCCGCAATGAGCAAGTTGATATTGGCATGGTCCCAACGGCGCCATATCTTCTTCTTTGCTGGCACCCAAGGCACGCGATGATAAACCGCGGAAACGCTAAAGAGCATGATTGCGGTAATTGAATAGAGAGCAACTGCAAGTTTAAAAGATTCACCGCTGAGGATGAAGAGAACAAGTGATGCAATGATGACGAGCGGTGTTGCTAGTAGATGCAACCACCCTCGCAGCTTTGGAGGTGTTGTCGCTAGCTCTTGGCTCATATCTGAAAGCCTAGTCGTTTTTGAGATTGCGAACAGATGGAACAAAGAGCGATGCGGTCGCAGCAATGAGCGTGATAAATCCAGTGATCATCAAAATCGAGTTAGTTCCAAAATGCAGAGCCAATGGCCCTGCAATAACTATGCCAAGAGGCGCAATTCCGAAAGAGCCTAAGGTGTCGTAAGAGCTCACCCGTGAGTAGGACTCTTCAGGAACATGGTGTTGTAGCGAGGTATTCCAGGTCACCATAAAGATCTCAAGGCTGATGCCAGAAAAGACAGCAGCAAAAATCGAAACGAACAGTGGTGAATCTAGCGCCAAGGTGAAATCCCAGATTGATGAGAGCGCAATGAGAATCATGGCAAGAAAGAGTGGTCGCTCAATCTTTACTTTGAGAGCCCAAATCCCACCAATCAACATTCCCATCGAAAGTCCGGCAAGGTTATATGACCACTGCTTTGGACCTGTCTTTGGGTCGTTGAAATTTAGCGGCCCAAGGACAGAGAGCATCGAATCAAAGGCCATATTGATGAGGGCAAAGGTAAGAACCATTGCAATCACCCACGAACGTGAGATGAATTCGCGCCAGCCAACTTTGAGATCATGAATCATTCCCGGGGTCTTATCTTTTATTCGTCCCGTGATTGGTAGCAGCCAGACGATAACGCCTGCGATAAAGAAGGAGATGGCATCGGCCAATAAACCCCAACCAGCGCCGATAGTTGAAACGATAATTCCACCACCGAGCGTTCCAACGATGTATCCGATATTTGTCAGCAAACCAATGACAGCATTTCCTTGCTGCAACTTCTCTTTTGGAACAATTTCCGGAAGCACGCCAGACATGGCGGGCCACCAGATTGCATTGAGGATTCCGAAAATTCCAGCCATAACGGCAAGTAACCAGGTGGATGAAAATCCCGCGATTAAAGAAACCGCACTTACACCTGCGACGAAGCTGCCGATCATGTCGCTGCTTCCAACTAAGCGATTGCGTTGGAAGCGATCTGCAATCACTCCACCAAAGAGCATGAAGCCCAGGAGTGGGACATAGCGCGCAGCCATGACAATTGAAAGGTCTTTTCCGGTGGCTCCGGGAAGGCTGAGCACTCCATATGCCAGCGCGATCGGCGAGATGCCATTGCCGACATTTGAGATAAATCGAGAGGCGGCGAGTGCGTAGAAGCCTGGATAGCCTCGGAGTTCGCGCATCTGATCCAGCATGCCTTAAGGGTACTCACAGAGTTTAAATGTCCGATTTCACCCTAAATTTACGCCCAAGTAGGAAAGATTTTCACAGGAAAACCACAATTGGTAGGTGCAAATCGCCTGCATCAGGTTCACACTTATCGGGTCAGAGTCGCTGGAGCTCCTCGAGGTCTCCATAGGTTTCTGAACGGAACGGGCCGTCCGGCTCGGACTGAAACAGCTCTCATGGAGGCTTACTACATGTCAGTAACACTCGATAGCAACCAATGGAACCTCGTTTACGCGGTGTTCTCATTTGCTTTAATTTCAATGCTTGCGTGCACCGTATACACATTGGTGTCACAGTCAAGAGTTCTACCTAAGTACCGCAACGCGCTCGTTATGTCATCAATGGTTACATTCATTGCGGCATACCACTACTGGCGCATCTTCAACTCATTCACTGAATCTTCAGAAGGAATGGTTGTAAATGTTTCAGGTGAGCAGGGTGCATTCAACGAGGCATACCGCTACGTTGACTGGCTACTCACAGTTCCACTTCTACTTGTAGAAGTTATTGCAGTACTAGCACTTGCAGCAGCAGTTGCTAAGTCACTCATCATGCGTCTGGTCCCAGCTTCAGCTGCGATGATCGCACTTGGTTACCCAGGTGAAATCTCATCAGACCAGAACACACAGGTTCTCTACGGTGTTCTATCAACAATCCCATTCCTGTACATCCTCTACGTACTCTTCGTGGAGCTTGGCAAGTCACTCGATCGCCAGCCAGCTGGCGTTGCAGAGACTGTAGGACGCTTGCGTCTTCTTCTTATCGCAACATGGGGTGTCTATCCAATCGCGTATATCTTCAACATCGTTGGTGATGAATCAGCATCATCATTCGTGGCTATTCAGGTTGGATACTCAATCGCTGACGTTCTAGCGAAGTGCGTATTCGGTCTAACAATCTTGAAGATCGCACGCATGAAGTCACATGCTGAAGGCATGCCAGCAGATCACTAAGTTCTTACTTAGTTAGTTTGTCCCAGAAGGGCGTCGGGAAACCGGCGCCCTTCTGCTTTACACTCGCACTATGAATTTGCATCGCATCAACAATTACCGGATGGGCGCATATGCCGCCTTAGCAGCGGGCCTCATCAATTTGAGATACCAAACGGGCTCCGATTCAAATCTTTCCAAGAGTTTGGTCTTAATCATCCCCGGCCTCTTTATATTCGCAATCTCCTTCACTAACTTTGGTAAGAAGTGGATGCAGACACAGAAAGCCGCAGCTCTTTCATTTGCTATTGGCGGATTATTACTTCTTTACAGTTTTGTTCTTTAGTCGGCCTGCCATTTCTAGTTAATCTATTTTCGAAAAGAGAGATCGGCTTTCTTCATCGCAGTTGTGAGAATGCGGATTGCATTGGGCCCCATGCCGTGGAGATCCTTGATTGCGTCTAACGATGTTTTGCGTAGGTCACTTAACTTGTAATACCCATCATCAATCAGGGCTCTTCGCGCCGGAGCTGCCAGACCAAGTTCGCGCCAGGCGCCATCGACTTCAGCGTATGCATCGAGATCTACTTCTCCTCGACTTACTTCACAACGAGATGCGGCTTTGGCTGCTCTGCGCTCTGCAGCAGCGCGCATGGCTTCGCCCCGAAGCTTCTTCGCTTTTGCTGGAGATTGTTTAGCCATAGAGGTTATTCAATCGTACATATTGGTGCGGGAGGCGGGACTTGAACCCGCACGCCGGAGCACAAGTTCCTAAGACTTGCGTGTCTGCCATTTCACCACTCCCGCGGCGTGACCAAGATTAGAGGTAGTACTGCTGAAGTAACAAACTCTCCTGCCTCGAAGGCGAACCGCTAACCTTGCCGAGTGGAAGCCTCGCTTACAGATCAACTCGCAGCCGATGTACAGGCAGCAGTCGTGCGCGCCTTTACCGCCGCAGGGTTCACAGGTCAGGTTCCCGCATCCATCACGCTCGAGCGCCCCAAAAACCGCGATCATGGTGATTACGCCACTTCGATTGCGCTGCAATTGGCAAAAGAGGCGGGCAAGAGCCCACGCGATGTTGCAGCTGTCTTACAACTAGAGATTGCAAAGATTGCCGGCGTCAGCGCGGTAGATATTGCCGGCCCAGGATTTATTAACATCACACTCAATCGCGCAACTCAGGCTGAACTCGTGCGGACGATTCTTACCAACAAGCGAGAGTACGGCCGAGGCAAGGCGTTGCATGGAGTCGCAATCAATCTTGAATTCATTAGCGCAAATCCAACGGGCCCTTTGCACTTGGGACATACACGGTGGGCGGCGGTAGGGGATGCGCTTGGTCGAGTCCTTAGCGCCGCAGGAGCTGCAGTAACGCGAGAGTTCTATATCAATGATCGCGGTCGCCAGATGGATCTCTTCGGTCAATCAGTGCAGGCAGCAGCAACCGGCCAACCGATTCCAGAAGATGGATACCAAGGAGATTACATTGCAGATTTAGCGAGAGAAGTGCTTGCAACTAATCCCGCAATTTCAACAACAGAAGAATTTCGCGAAGCTGCCTACAAAGTTCAATTGGCGCAGCAGCAGCGAGTTCTTGAAACCTTTCACACAACTTTTGATGTCTGGTTCTCCGAACGCTCACTCCACGAATCAGGTGCGGTCGAGCACGGCTTAGAGAAGTTGCGCTCGCAAGGCCA
>JAIXPU010000048.1 GCA_027486075.1 Streptomycetaceae bacterium
CGAATAAAGAATGGGCCGTAATGTCCATAATCTGCCGGCCACCAATCTTGCGATGTCGTCATCATCGCTTCGATATCTTTCTTTACCGCCTTGATATCGAGTTTGGAAAACTCTTTCGCGTAATCAAAGTCTTCACCCATCGGATCTGAGACAGGAGAGTTCTGTCGCAATACCGAAAGATCTAATCTATTTGGCCACCAATCACTGTTGTAGGTGCCCTCAGTATTGAGTTTGCTACCTGTGTAAGGGCACTGGGCTGCCGAAGTCTGGGCTGGCGTCTTTGATTGTGTAGTCATGCCCCAAGGTTAATGACTGCTACAGAAATTGCTAGTCGAGGATTTCTGCCGAGATAGGAAGATGGTCACTTATCCCAGTTTTTGAGATAGGTAGCCCTTTATAGCCACCCGCTGGCACTTCTGGGACGAGCAGATAATCAAATTGAATCTTGGCGCCCCAACTTGGATAAGTGTTGGCACTCACTAGTGATTTCCAGGAAGAGAAGGCGATGGGCAGATTCTTTGGCAGGTTGAGATCTCCCATAATGAGGGCGCGCGTATTGGTCTGTTCTGCCAGTGATAGCGCCCAGTTCTTTACGCGCTTAAGTTGCACCAAATTAAAGATCGGCACAAAAGAAAGATGTGTATTTACAATTGTCCAACCATTTTCAAGAACTGCAGCTAACGCCAAACGTGGTTCATCTTCTACATAGATAAATCGCGGCTTACCTTTTCCGGTTTCATCTCCCGGAACAATCAACGGGAGTCCAAGTGGTGAATTTCCGAGATCTAAACGATGCCAACTACGAACTGGAATCTTTGAAACAATTCCAATTCCATAACTTTCATGCGTTAACTCTGCGTGTGTTGATTCACTCGTAATAATCTCTGGTTCGTGCTCGTGCTTCTTGCGCCAACTTTCTCCGGGGGTGCCAATCACACTTGGCCCCATCGCCCAGTTGCGCGTACCTAAAGCCTCTGCAATATCGCGCATCTGTGGACGTGCACCAGAGCGAGGTAAGAAGTGATCAACCTCTTGAAAGCCGTAGACATCGGAGGCCAGTGACTGCACTGCGGTGGTCAAGGTGGCCTCGCTACGTGCAGGGGGAATAGCCATTCCATGCAGTAGATTCCACGAGGTGATGCGCACCCCCACAGACTAGTAACCTTCGAGCATGAGCGCGATAAATCAAGAACCATCCCATATCGATCGCGCTGGCGAGCTACGTACCAATACCGAGACGCTAGAACTTCTCTGGAGTAAAGCTCAGATTTTGCATTGTGTTGATGGTCGTATTGCATCTCGCGCTGGCGCTCTTGCTTTTCAGAGCGCAGCAGAAATTGCAACGATGCAGGCAAGTGGAGATTTCGCTGCAGGTTCGCGCTATTTTCTAGGACAAGATCCAATCTCGCGCGCTCCATTTTTTGCTTGGGATACATCGTGGAAGACTTCACATAGCGATGAAGAGTTACAGGCAATATCCGCAGAGCGTGGCCTTGCCACCTTACGTGAATTAGGCGGCTCATTAAGTGGCCAAGAGATGGAGCTATCGCTGCATGCCATCGCACTCAGCAATTGGCATCGCGCCCACCCAATGTGTCCACGTTGTGGCGGCCCAACTCGCGTCGATCTTGGAGGAGCGGCACGGTTGTGTGAAGTAGATGGATCGCAACACCATCCGCGCACAGATTCCGCTGTCATTGTTCTCATTAAAGATCGCAACGATCGCATCTTGCTGGGCCATCAACCAGTCTGGCCAGAAGGTCGCTACTCAACATTTGCAGGTTTTCTTGAACCTGGAGAAACTTTTGAGCAGTGCGTCTCACGCGAAGTCTTAGAAGAGTCAGCGGTAACTGTTTCAGAGATTAATTATTTAGGTTCACAACCGTGGCCATTTCCAGCAAGCATCATGATCGCCTTTGAAGCTGTTACCGATAATCCAGAAGTTGCGCGCGGTGATGGTGAAGAGATCACAGATGTGAAGTGGTTTACCCGCGCAGAACTTTTGGCTGCAGCAGGCGATGGTTCGCTCTTGCTTCCACCAACGATGTCGGTTGCCCGCAAGATGATTGAGAGATGGCTCGGGCAACGCGCACCTGGTGGAGAAACATGGCGTTAGAAGATGAGATTCTGGCAGCCCTTGATCCTGATCAAAGAGCTGTCGCCCTAGCTACGCGCGGTCCCGTCTGTGTCATTGCAGGCGCTGGTACCGGAAAAACTCGCGCCATTACTCATCGCATTGCCTATGCAGTTGCTATCGGAACGATGGATCCGGCAAAGGTGTTGGCGTTGACCTTTACCGCTAAAGCGGCGGGTGAAATGCGTACTCGTCTACGTGCACTGAGCGTTCCAACAGTTGCAGCGCGCACGATTCACTCGGCAGCGTTAAAGCAGCTACTTTATTTCTGGCCGAGCGTCTTTGGTGGTCGCACACCAGATTTGATGACGACTAAAACTGGTTTTCTCACCGAAGCGATTAGCCGTGCCGGCTTGAGCGATTCGCTGCGCGCTACCAACCGCGAATTGATGCGAGATATTGCTTCTGAAATTGAGTGGGCGAAAGTTTCACAAGTGGCGCCCCCTGATTTTGTCGATGAGATAAGTAAGCGAAGCCAGAAACCACGAGTGCTACCAGAGCAGCTCGTGCAGATTTACACCGCATACGAATCCATTAAGAAGCAAGAGCTAGCCATTGATTTTGAAGATGTTCTCTTGCTCTGTGCTGCCATGCTGGAAGAAGAGCGCGATGTGCGCGAACGAGTACAGGATCAATACCGCTA
>JAIXPU010000112.1 GCA_027486075.1 Streptomycetaceae bacterium
TCGGAGGCTAAGACTTCATCATCGACGAAGAAGTTACCTGTGCACTCCTTGGAATTGCGATTCAAGATGATGTAGGCGCTATCGGAAAGAATTTCTGGGGTACGACAGGCAGCAGTATCTACACCCGGAATCATCTGCAGCGCGGCTGTATCGATTGCAGTACGTGGCCAGAGCGCATTTACAGCGATGCCGTCGCGCTTGAACTCTTCTGACATGCCGAGAACGCACATACTCATGCCGTACTTCGCCATTGTGTAAGCAACATGGTTCTTAAACCACTTTGGCTTCATGGATAGCGGCGGCGATAGGTTCAAGATATGAGGGTTTCGACCAGCATCAGCAGAGTCACGCAGGAATGGGATCGCTGCTTGAGAAGTCAAGAAGGTGCCGCGAACGTTGACATCAAACATCAAATCAAAACGCTTAGCCGGAGTCTCTTCTGTACGCGTGAGATTGATGGCGCTGGCGTTATTCACCAAGATATCGATTCCACCAAATTCAGCAGCTGCTTGCGCAACCGCTGCAGAAATCTGCGCCTCATCTCTTAAGTCGCATTGAATCGGTAGTGCAGTTCCACCGGCAGCCTTGATCTCTTCTGCTGCGGAGTAGATAGTTCCAGGTAGCTTCGGATTTGGTTCGGCGGTCTTGGCAGCGATTGCAATCGATGCTCCATCGCGAGCAGCGCGCAGCGCTATCGCCAATCCAATACCGCGAGATCCGCCGGTGATGAAGATGCGCTTTCCTTGTAGTGACATTTACTTACCTCTCTTAGCCATAAAGTTCATAAACGCTTCGGCGGCTTCCTCTGATTGAAGTGCCAGTGCAAAGATTTCAAATTCAGCGCGCATCACTGCTGCAACTGCATCGTGCTTACCGGCCTTCATCAACGCCTTAGTATTGATAATCGCCTGCGGAGGTTGTGCGGCAATCTTCTCGGCGATAGCCATCGCTTCAGCAAAGGCATCATCTGCAACCGTTGCTACTAGCCCCATCTCCTTAGCTTCATTGGCGCCAAATGACTCACCTGTCATAAATACCTTAGCGGCTCTTTGATACCCGACCAGGTTAGGAAAGAGCATGCTCGAACCTGCCTCTGGAACTAGTCCAAGTGATGTAAATGGCATTGAGAAACTGGCACTCGGTGAAGCAACAACGACATCACAATGCAAGAGCATCGTTGTTCCTACCCCAATGGCATTTCCTTTAACGGCGGCCAGTAGAGGCTTCGGAAATTCCAGAAGTGCACCTAAGAACTTAGCGACATCAGAATCTGACTCAGTTGGCGGGTTCGACATAAAGTCGCGAATGTCATTTCCGGATGTGAAGTGATCGCCTTCGCTCGTTATGACCACGCAGCGGATTCCAAAATCCCCTGCCGCTTCATTGAGGTTCTGGGCAAGCCCTGCATACATCGAGCGAGTGATCGCATTCATCTTCTCTGGTCGATTAAACGAAATTACGAGGGTTTGCCCTTGGCGCGAAGTGGTAATTTCGGTCATTTGCGCATCTTAATCTCATCAATGTGAGAAAGAAAGGAGCGTACTATGAAGATAGCCACGGAGAGGTAGCCAGCAATGAAGCATGAAATCACCATGACCAGTCGAGAATTGACCCCATTTGAGCAATTGGTCCTGGGGCTACTCTGTGAAGGAAAAACCAACTCTGCGATTGCACGTGACACCAACCATACCGAGAAGGTAATTGAGAATACCGTCAGTCGCGCCGCCAAAGCATTCAATATCAAATCCGATGAAGATACAAACATCAGAGTTCTTCTCGCCCTTGCCTATCGCACCCACTACGGTGATGCTGCATTCGATCGACTTGGAGTGCCTTGCTCTCACTTCGAACTCAATGGCGAGGGGCAATCAATCTGTACTCGAGAAGTTCACTAACTCTAAAAGTTCGCTCCATCACATATTTCTTAGGGATAGCACTCTAAGTTCTGAGCCAAGTGCTAGCACTCAACTTTCTTGCCTCTGCGAGAACTCTCTGGGTATCTAATGCTCGTAGCACTAGAAAGAGTGCTACGAACTGGAGAGAAAAATGAAACGTAAGAACTTTGACAAGATTGTTACCGCAGTTGGATTTGGGATCACAGTGATTCTCTTTGTAGGAGCAGGCTTGCTCAACTGGGGAGCTTCTTTTGCAGAGGATTCTGTAAAGAACCAACTCGATAATCAAAACATTTCCTTCCCTGCTGCCGAAGCAATGCCAGAAGCAACCAAGGCACAACTGGCCAAGTGGTCAGAGATGAAAGTGACTACCGGAGAGATGGCTCGAGATTATTCAGATCTATACATCTGGGAACATATGAAGGGCGCATCAATCGCAGCCGTGGGTAAGCCAGCCACATACTCAGAAGTATCCGGAATGTATATGGGTCTCACACGAGGTGGCAGTACTGATACTGCACAAATTGCAAAGTTAGGCGAGCTTCGCCAAACACTCTTTATGGGTAACACTCTTCGAGGAATGTTGCTGACAGCGTATGCCTTCGGAACTCTCGGGGTTATCGCAAGTTATGGCGCAATCGCAGCACTTGCTGGCGGTGTGGTAATGCTTCTCCTCTCCATTGCAGGGTTGGTACATATTCGTCGCACCCCAGAAAGTGCGACGATATAGCCCTCACATCTTTCAACTCTCCGTGAGAGGTTGAGGGATAGGCCCCGGTTCTCATTGAGAACTGGGGTTTCCTCATGAAATCTGCGGTGTTGTAGAGCGCGCTTGTCGGTGGCATCAGCGAGAATACGTAGATGCGCAAACCAGAAACTCCCGCCCGCGAGACGATCGCGCCTTCAGATTTAACCTTTGGACTCTCAACCTGCAAACGTTGCCTGTGGTTGAAGTACTGGTTTAAATTTGAGCTTAAGAAAGAGTTTCCGCTTGTAAAGCCGCTCGCCGACTCGCAAGAAGAACACTTCAGACGCGCTCCGATGCAATCTCTGCACTCCTCCCTCAAACCTGGCGTTGTTAAGCAATGGGGACAGTGGGTCAAGAGCGCGCCTATTTCAATTAACGGTTTTGAAACTCGCTGGAAGATTCTTGGTATCTACGACTTACTGGGACATTACGAAGATGGCACTGTGGGAATCATTGATTGCAAGGTCTCTGACTCCGACCGAGACAATGGCCCCTTCTATGCCCCGCAACTTGAGTCTTATGCGTACGCCCTCGAAAATCCTGATAAAGGAAAGCCCTTTCCCGTTTCAACGATGGGGCTACTCATCTGGAAGCTAGCCGGAGTAACCGAAACTCGTCAGAGCGAACTTGCCAATAACTCACATGGATTCGGCGTAAACCAACACTATGTCCCAGTAGAACGTGACAGCGCTACCTTTATGAACCTTCTTGAAGAGCTCATCACCACTATCGAAGGTGGGATGCCCGACTCAGGACCAGAGTGCAACGTCTGCAATTACCTTATTAAGCGAGTTGAACTCGAGATCGATTAATCGTTCTCTTCGCTATTTTCAACGTTTATTCCTGACTTCCTTGCCTTCACCGCATATGTGTCAACATACTCTTGCCCTGACATCTGCTGAATACGCTTCATGATTTGATCTGTCACATCACGCAGGTGTTGCAGGTCGCTGGAATCGCCCTCAAAGTACATGGGTTCTCCAAAAGTTATGCCGACTCTCATAATCTTTGGAATGACTGTTCCAGTTGGTTGAATCTTGTCGGTATTAAACATGGCGATAGGTACAACTGGCGCTCCTGATTCAATAGCGAGGCGCGCAATACCTGTGCGTCCTTTGTAGAGCCGACCATCAGGTGAACGAGTACCTTCGGGATAAATACCAAGTGAGTTTCCTTCAGCGAGTACTTGTAAGCCAGTGATGAGCGCTGCCTCGCTGCGTCGTCCACCAGAGCGGTCTACTGGGACTTGGCCAAGAGCGATAAAAGTTAACTTCTTAATGAAGCCTTTAGGTCCAGGTGAAGTGAAGTACTCACTCTTTGCTAAGAAGGTAACTTTGCGAGGAACAACTAAGGGCATGAAGATTGAATCGCTAAATGAAAGATGGTTGGAGGCCAGAATCAGAGGACCAGATGCTGGCACATTACGTAAACCTTTTACCTTGGGGCGAAAGGCGACCATCAGAAATGGTGTGAGGAACGCCCGCAGGGTGCCATAAGGCAGGTTCTTCATGGCGCTAATTTAGCCTGAAAGCGCGACTTTGTGCGAACATAAACCATGACCACAGGCGGGCGATCTGATGCATTTGATGACGATGAACTGATTAAGGCTGAATTTGAATCCATGGTTGAAGGTTTATCGCTCGATGAATCAGCGCCCACCACATATTTAGATGAACTCGATAGATTTGAAGACCAGAATCGATTTACTCCACCACATATTGCAAAACGCGGAATTCGTGAACAGATTCAAGATGCGAGAAAATCATTTAATAGGTGGAGAAATAATCGTCAGAGTGAGAACCCAGAAGATGGATCTGCTCTGTAAGAAATTAGCGACGAGCTAAATCAGCAACTCCTACGAGCCCTGCCTGGTTTCCAAGAGTTGCTCCGACAATTTCAGGCATAGGAAGAATCTCTGAAAATGGCATATGCCGCTTTGCTGCCTCGCGAATTGGCGAGAGAAGTAGCTCGCCCGCATCTATAACTCCCCCGCCGATAACAACTATTTCAGGATCCAAGATTGCAGATAAGGATGCAACGGCTGCGCCTATCCACTTACCTGTAGTTCTAAATGCTTCGATGGCAATTACATCTCCTGCACGGGCTGCCTCCATAATCATTGAGCCGGTAAGGCCCGAGAAGGTTCCATCACCACGCGCTAAGAGTTTCTCTGCGATATCTGGATTGGCTTCAATCGCCTCGCGTGTATGTCGCATTAAAGCTGAACCTGAGCCGTATTGCTCAAAGCATCCCTTGGCTCCGCAGCCACATAAGAGTCCATCAGGTACAACTCTCATATGGCCTACTTCTGCAGCGATTCCGAAGGCGCCGCGATGTAACTTTCCATCGATAACAATTCCACCGCCCAGCCCTGTTCCAATAGTGAGAAGCAGTACATGCTGCTTTCCTTTTGCGGCGCCGAAACGCGCTTCTCCCCACGCTGCTGAGTTGGCATCGTTTTCTATGACTACGGGAAGCCCAATTAACTGAGTGAATTCGTAATCTAAATTAACGCCATTCCATCCAGAAATATTTGGTGTGGCAAGCATGGTTTTGCGATCGGATGAAACCCATCCTGCAGCCGATACACCTACTGACTCAACGAGAAACTGCGCCTTTAACTCATTGGCAACTTCGGCGATTGCAGCAGTCAGCGCTGCACCACCTTCTTTAGGAGTGTCTCGTCTAGCGGTTTTATGAACCTGGCCCAGCTCATCGACGACGCCGCCGAGAACCTTGGTTCCGCCGACATCTACTCCGATAGTAAAAGTCATTAAGACAGGTGCTCGCCGAGTTCCTTAAGGGCTGCATCAATTGTCTGTTGCTGCCCCTTGGTAATCATCATGGCAGGAACAGGCATAGACACTGCAATCTCAAGTTCGTAGGTGACCTGAGTGGAATCTGCATCGAGCGCTTTGAGAGTGTAGGTGCCGTCCATCTGAGTAAGCAGATCTGCCTCATCCATTGTGAATGAAAGTGATGCAGGTTCAGCGCCCCAGTCATAATCCAAGACGACGCGATCTTTCATCATTCCCGCATCAATCGTGAGCTTGGCCTTTATAACGCGATTTTGCGAATCGCGTTCGATGACATCCACCTTCTTGATCGAGGTGAGCCACTCTGGATAAGACTCAATAGAGAAGAGCGCGGCTTGCACATCGGCAAGAGGCGCATCTATGACAACTGTGGAAGTACTCTTCTGTGACATGGCCCAAGGCTACCAACTCCGCGTGGATTTCGAGATTCGAGAAAAATCCCAGGTTGAACATCTTCCATTTATTAGGTGGCGACCGCTAGCGTTAGCGCCATGAACGAAGTCACAGTCTCGGCCATCATTCCTGCAGCTACTGAAGGAAACCTCACCAATCTCATTGCAGAACGCGCCTGGTTTGAACCAGAGCGCGTCACGATGTCGCGACCACTTGGCGATGGGTGGCAACCACTCACTGCGCGACAAGTCGAAGAAGAGATTCGTGCTACTGCCAAAGGCCTTGTAGCTGCTGGCATTCAAATTGGTGATCGCGTAGCAATCATGGCGCGTACTCGCTATGAATGGACAATCCTCGATTTCGCAATCTGGTATGCCGGTGGATGCGTTGTTCCAATCTATGAAACATCTTCACCTGAACAGGTCGACTGGATTCTTAACGACTCCGGTTCGGTAGGACTTATTGTTGAAACTCCGGCACACCGCGAACTGGTAACTCCAGTCATTCCATCACACACCAAGCACATTTGGATCATGACTGACGATGTACTCTCAACTCTCAGAACCGCAGGCAGCGGAATCTCTGATGAGGAGATTGAAAGACGACGTAACTCACTTGCTCCAGCAAGCTTGGCAACTTTGATCTACACATCAGGAACAACAGGACGACCAAAGGGAGTCCAACTCACCCACGCAAACTTCTTATCTGAATGTGGAAATGTCGTTGAAGGTGCAAGCGATCTCTTCCTAAAGCCAGGTGGATCAACTCTGCTCTTC
Source organism: Streptomycetaceae bacterium (assembly GCA_027486075.1). Taxonomy (GTDB): domain Bacteria; phylum Actinomycetota; class Actinomycetes; order Nanopelagicales; family Nanopelagicaceae; genus Planktophila. The sequence continues at coordinate 6,629 of JAIXPU010000112.1, forward strand.
CTACCTGTCGCACACGTCTTCGGTCGTATGGTTCAAATTGGTGCAATTCACTCAGGACTACACCTTGCTCATTGCAGCGATCCTGTTGGACGCCTACCGGCAGACCTTGCATCATTTAAACCATCCTTCGTACTGGCAGTTCCTCGTATCTTCGAAAAGATTTACAATGGAGCAGAGGCCAAGGCAGAGGCTGCTGGTAAGGGCAAAATCTTCCGTAAAGCAGCCGAAGTTGCGATCGCATATAGCGAAGCGAAAGATAAGGGCGGATTTAATCCACTGCTTACCCTCGAGCATGCGCTCTTTGACAAGTTAGTCTTCTCAAAGATTCGCGCAGGTATGGGTGGCGCTGTTGAAGCTGCCATATCAGGGGGTGCTCCTCTTGGAACTCGCCTCGGTCACTTCTATCGCGGCGCCGGAGTGACGATTCTGGAAGGTTACGGACTTACCGAAACAACTGCCGGTGCAACTCTTAACCTGACAAAGAGTCTGCGCATTGGTTCCGTTGGAAGACCTATCCCTGGAACATCAATCAAGATCGCCGAAGATGGAGAAGTTCTCATCAAGGGACCAATCGTTATGCGTGGTTACTGGCAGAACGATGCTGCAAACCAAGAAGTATTTGAGGGCGAATGGTTTAAATCTGGAGATTTAGGCCGCCTTGATGATGAAGGTTATCTCTACATCACAGGACGTAAGAAGGAGCTGATTGTTACCGCTGGTGGAAAGAATGTTGCCCCAGCAGTGCTTGAGGATCGCCTTCGTGCACATCCACTAATCAGCCAGTGCATGGTTGTTGGTGATAATCAACCATTTATCGCTTCTTTGATCACAATTGATCCAGATATGCTCAAGGGTTGGATCGCTGCAAACAATAAGACTGGTGCCACTGTTGAGACTTTGGTGAATGACCCTGACCTTATTGCTGTTATTCAAACAGCGGTCGATGAAGCCAACAAGGCGGTATCAAAGGCTGAATCAATCCGTAAGTTCACTATCTTGTCGAAGGATTTCACAATCGCAACTGGTGAACTCACTGCAAAGTTATCTCTTAAGCGCCATGTGATCTCGCAGCAGTATGCTGCAGAGATCGCTGCACTCTTTACCAAGTAGTTCATCATGTCGACTCCCGAGCGCCTCGATGTGGCTCGGGAACTTCATGATGGAATCGCCCAAGATTTAGTAGCGCTCGGTTACTCACTCGATCTCCTCCTTGCAACAGATGAACTTCCTCAGAGTGCGCGTTCATCTATTCGTGGTGCGCGGCTACAAGTCGATGAACTCATGCGCAAGGTTCGCTCTGAAATTTTCAATTTGCGCAGGCATTCTCAAATATCGCTTTCTGCTCAACTGCAATCACTTATTGCACAGGAGTGCTCTGAATTTGAAGTTGGCCTTGATATCGTAGAAATGAGCGCGCCTGCTGAAGTTGGCGACGAACTCATTTCAATTGCTCGTGAAATCCTACGCAATGCCAAGCTGCACTCTAGGGCTAGCCGAATTGGCATAACTGCCTATCCCATAAACAATCGCATCTATCTTCAGATATGCGACAACGGGATTGGAGGAGCCATAATGAAAGATGGACACTGGGGAATAACGGGTATATCAGAACGCATTGCCAAGTTCGGTGGATCAATTGTGATAGAGAATAACGAGAGCGCAGATTCAGGAGTTCGCATAACAGTTCTGCTATGACCAAACGTGCACTGATTATTGATGATCATGCAGTTGTCAGGTCAGGCATTCGAAGAGCGCTCGAATCTCGCGGAGATATCCAAGTATTTGAAGCAGCCGCAAAAGCTGAGGCGCTGGCGCAGATTGCACATGTAAGCCCACAACTTCTTATCATCGATATCAATCTTCCCGATGGAAGTGGCTTAGAAATTGTGAGCTGGGTCCGCACTATCTCTACCGAGATGTCAATTGTTGTTCTGACCTTTAACGAGTCTGATGATTTTCTCTTATCCGCCATGCGTGCAGGAGCTAGCGCCTATGTGAATAAATCTGCTCCGCTGACTGAACTAATTGCAGCAGTGGACCATGCTCTAGCTTCACCCGGCTCATTCGCTGCTAAAGAGATAGTCGATGCGCTGCAAAGAAAGCAACTCAAATTTGGCTTATCCCAACGTGAACTGCAGATTCTTGCCTTGTTGCCCACCGATGAACCGCTCTCTACCCTGGCGAAATCACTCTTCATCTCAGAATCTACGCTGAAGACTCATCTGACCCATATCTATCGAAAGCTCGACGTAAAGAACCGATTGCAAGCAATTAACGTTGCGCGAAAGGCTGGTCTTCTATAAGAAGTGAATTGAACTGCGCAGCCCAACGCTCCCACCCCCACTCCTCGATAATCCACTGACGACCGCGGTATCCCATCTGCTTTGCCAATTCAGGATTCTTCAGAAGTTCTATCACAGCTCTTGCCACATCGGATTTAGATTTCCCATCAACAACTAATCCAGTCTGGCCATCAATAACTGCATCGGGCGCTCCCCCAGATGTTCCACCAATAACTGCAATCCCGCATGCGCTAGCTTCCAGGTAGACAATTCCTAAGCCTTCGACTTCAAGTCCAGCTAGGCGTGAGCGAGATGGCATTGCAAAGATATCTCCTACGCAGATATATTGCGGTAAATCACGGTACTGAATTCTTCCAATGAAAGTTATATGAGAAGTCACGCCAAGTTTCTCAGCACGCTTCTGCATAAAATCTCTTCGTGGTCCTTCACCAACAAAGAGAAGATGCGCATCTGGCACTTCATGCAGAATCATGGGAAGTGCTTCTACCAAGGTGTCCTGACCCTTGCGATGAACTAAGCGGCCTACGCTGACGATGACCTTCTTTTCGCTTAGCGCGAGATCATTACGTAGTCTGGCTGCACCCGTATGAGGAGCAAAATGGTTGGTATCTATTCCCGGAGCAATCTTGACCATCGCGCTTTGTGCGCGTTGCGAAAGTGGTTTTGCAATATTACGCCTAGTAAATTCTCCAAGATAAGTCAGATGATCAACGCCTAATCCAATTCTGCGCATCAGCGCCGAGAATGGCCACAACTTTGCCCACCACACTTCATGTCCGTGCGTCAGCGCAACAATTCGCTCAACACCGGCGCGACGCAGGCCATGCGATAACAGGGCAAGCGGGGCTGCAGCGCCGAAGAAGACACGTGTTATTGCACGTTCTCGCGCTAGCGCCCGAACAGCTCTTCCCACTCTGAGTGAGGGCAACAGCGTTCTAGATGGGTCGCGGATTACCTCAACACCATAGTTATCTAGCCATGCCTGATCAAAAGGTTCTGAGCCTTCTTGGCTGGATGTGTAGACAATGACAGAGTTCTTAGGAAGTCTTTCGATTAAGCCAATAACAAAGGTCTCAATCCCCCCTGCGCGAGGCCCGAAGTCATTTGTTATGCAGAGTATCTTCTTCACTGACATTAGAAACGGCGAACTGCAACGAGTGGCTTACGTCCCATATCAAGAGGAGCAACTTTCACGCGCGAACCTGAACGAGGCGCATGAACCATGCGAGCTCCACCGAGATAAATTCCAACGTGTGAGACAGGGCGACCAAAGAAAATCAGATCGCCTGGCTTCTTCTGACTAAAGGGAACTGACTTACCCATACGAGATTGCGCTGCTGACGAATGTGGAAGCTTCACGCCAGCTGATTGGAATGCTCGCATAGTCAGCCCCGAGCAATCCCATGTAGTCATTCCGTCGGCGCCGAAGACATAACGGTCGCCAATCTGCTGGAGCGCATACTTGAGGGCAATACCCGAACGTCCTGAAAGGCCAACTGCGCTCTTTGCCGCCTTGAGCGATGACTGTTGATCCGCGTTCTCGCGTTCTTCAGCTAATCGCGCCAGTCGTTCGCGATCTTCTTTCTTCAACTTAGAGAGCAGTAACTCTGCTTGCGCCAATTTGCGTTGTGCAAAGGCGCTGCGCTCAGCCAACTTCTTCTCTAGCGCCTTTACTTGCGCCAATCTATCGGCGACGGTGAGAGAAGTAGCATTAAGTTGCTGCTCAGCAGTCTGGAACTTTCGCAACTGTGTCGACTTACGACGCGTGATCGCCTCAAGGGAACCCGCCGATGATAGATAGAGCGCTGGGTCGCTCGAGAAGAGAAGTTCTAGGCTTTGGCTCAGAGTGCCTGATTTATATTGATTAACTGCAATAGTTCCAAGCGCCTTAGAGATCTGATCAACTGTTTTTGCTTGAACAGCTGCTTGGGCTTGAATTCCCGCTAAGTTGCGAGTCAGAGCGGCCAACTTAACTTTTGCCTCTTGCGCACCTTCTGCAGCAGCTGTTGCATCTTCCTCTAATCGAATCACCTGTGCTTGAACCTGGGCAAGTGATGGAGCTGCATCTGCTGGAGTTGCAGGTAGCAAGGAGATGGAGACCATTAAGGATGCCGAAATCGCACCCATGGTTAGCCTGGTTCTCATGTTTTAAGGCTAACGCGCCCCGCTCTCCAATTTCAACGTGAAGAAGGGTATTTGAGAGATAAAAGCGTGAGAAATTTAATATTCTTACGTTCATGACGGTGACTGTAACCCTTGTAACAGGCTCAGATGGATCGACTTCCAAAGGGGGCAATTCTGCTGGCGTCAGCAGCGCAGCCGATAGAACTTCATTTCTTGCTCGACGTCGCGCCGCTGATTGCATTCTCATTGGTGGAAACACTGCACGCACCGAGCCTTACCAGCGAACCCCTGTTCCAGTCGTTGTCATTTCGAAATCGCTTATTAATCCGCTCGCCAATAATCGATTAGCTCATTGCTGGAATCTGACGCCAGTCAAAGCCCTTGATCGTGCCATTAAGACTTTTGGCCCTAATGTGCATGTAGAAGCTGGCGCAAGCATCATTGACGAATTGCTCTCTGCGGGGCGAGTAGATGCGCTCGAACTCAGTATTACCGATGTTTCCGGTGGTGAAGATACAGTTGATTTTGCAAAGTTGCTCTCTTACTTTTCGCAGCAGAGCGAAAAGACAGTAGATGGCACCAGGTTCATTTCAGCCAGTAAGTAATTTAGAAGGCTGAGATAAGAGCGACGCCAATAACGGCGGAAGCGATTCCAACATATTGCACTTTATGAAGTCGCTCATGTAGCAAGAGATATGCCAACAGCGCTGTCGCA
>JAIXPU010000012.1 GCA_027486075.1 Streptomycetaceae bacterium
GAATTGATGTCAGCGCACCACATGCACCCATCGTTAAGTAGTAGTAATTGCGATAAAAATTAGTTCGTGGCGGTCTTTGATTACCGCTGCTAATGCGCATACGTTGCCGCCATTAAAGAGAGTAGAAATGTAATTCTCAAGTTGAGGTTTACAGTTCTAAAGGGGGACTCACGTGGCTGCACCACAGAATTACTTAGCTGTCATCAAGGTTGTTGGAATCGGCGGCGGCGGAGTAAATGCAATCAATCGCATGATTGACGTCGGTTTAAAAGGCGTTGAGTTCATCGCTATCAACACAGATGCACAACACTTGTTAATGAGTGATGCAGATGTGAAATTAGATATTGGTCGCGCATCGACAAAAGGTTTAGGTGCAGGCGCTGCTCCAGAAAAGGGAAGACAAGCAGCAATTGATCACACCGAGGAAATTGAAGAGATTCTTCGCGGTGCAGATATGGTCTTTGTTACTGCAGGAGAAGGTGGCGGAACTGGTACAGGTGGGGCTCCAATCGTTGCAAAGATTGCGCGTGATCTTGGCGCTCTCACAATCGGCGTTGTCACCAAGCCATTCTCTTTCGAAGGCAAGATTCGTACTCGTCAAGCAGATGAAGGAATTGAACTTCTTCGTGAGCAAGTTGACACACTTATTGTTATTCCAAACGATCGCCTGCTAGCAATTTCAGATCGTGCAATTACCGCAGTTGATGCATTTAAGAGCGCAGATCAAGTTCTCCTTTCAGGCGTTCAGGGAATTACTGAAATCATTACCCAACCAGGACTTATCAACCTTGACTTTGCAGATGTAAAGACTGTGATGACAGATGCAGGTTCTGCTCTTATGGGTATCGGTTCTGCACGAGGAGAGAATCGCGCAACCCGTGCTGCAGAGCTTGCGATTTCTAGCCCACTACTTGAAGCATCTATTGATGGCGCTATGGGAGTACTTCTCTCGGTTGCAGGTGGTTCAGATCTTGGACTCTTTGAAATTAATGAAGCCTGCGAACTTGTACAAGCTGCAGCGCATCCAGATGCGCGTATTATCTTTGGAACAACAATTGATGATGCCCTCGGTGATGAAGTCCGCATCACCGTAATCGCAGCGGGATTTGCGGGGGGCGAACCGAAGAAGGTTGAGATGCCGGTGATTAACGCCAGCACTTTAGGTGGAGTGGCAGACCCAATTCCATCCAATGACCCACTCTCAGTTGCTTTGGACCTAGATTCTTCAGCACCTCGTAAGCGCATCACCTTTGAAGAGCTTATCTCTGAGGATGAAATTGATGTCCCAGACTTCATGAAGTAAATGGGGTTTCGATTTACCAATCGCACCGGTGGAGTTAGCACCGGTGCGTTTTCTTCTCTCAACCTAGCTCTTCACGTTGGAGACGATCCAGCGCTAGTCCGTGAGAATAGAGAAATTCTTGGAAGCCAAGTTGGACTCCATCAATACATGGAACAAGTTCATGGAAATCGAACAGTGATCATTGAGGCAGTAACTGAAGAGCCTCCAACAGCGGATGCTCTGGTGACAGGTATTCCAGGAGTGGCACTTGCGGTCATGGTGGCAGATTGCATTCCGCTCTTACTTACCTCCAAAGTTGCCGTCGCTGCAGTGCATGTAGGTCGCAAAGGTTTAATCAACGATGTCGCGCTCAATGCAATCTCTGCAATGCGCGAGATTGGAGCAAGAGAAATTTCGGCGATTATGGGGCCCTCGATATGTGGTCGCTGCTACGAAGTTTCAGAGGAGATATTTGCAGAGGTTACGGCTCTTCACCCAGCAGCGGCAGCGAAAACGCTCTCTGGAACGCCCTCCTTGGACTTACCGGCGGCGCTCGAGAAAGTCTTACTTGCGGAAGGCATCTCAGTCAGCTTTGAAAATGGCTGCACTGCTGAAGACAGCAATCTTTTCTCGTATCGCCGAGATGGCGTGACAGGGCGACAAGCTGGGATTGTTTGGCTATGACCCGAAACGAGGAACTTGCTGCCAATCTCGCCTCAGTTCAAGAGCGCATCACTCGATCTGATGTCACTCTCATCGTCGTAACAAAGACCTATCCTGTAAGCGATGTTCAGATTTTAAAAGAGTTGGGCGTTGAAAACTTCGGCGAGAACCGAACGGAAGAAGGCGAAGTCAAAGCGGTAGCAGTCCCAGCTACCTGGCATTTTCAGGGCGGAATTCAGAGCCGCAAGATAAAAGATATTGTGCAATGGGCTGATGTGATTCACTCACTCGATAGCACCGAACATGCGCTCAAATTGGGGCAGCGAGCAGTGCGTCCAATCGAAGTTTTTTTGCAGCTCTCACTAGATGGCGATCCTGACAGGGGAGGAGTGGTTGAATCTGAGTTAGCCGCACTGGCAGAGGCTGTAGTTGCTGCGCCCAATCTGGAGCTAGTGGGTTTGATGTGCGTCCCACCAGTAAGCGCTATTCCAGCCGAAGCTTTTTCTCAGATTTATAGCGTCCATCAACGTTTCCTGAGCAATTTTCCGAATGCACAATCGCTTTCTACAGGAATGTCAGGAGACTTTGAAGTGGCTATCGACCATGGTGCGACACATATCAGGGTAGGTAGTTCAATCCTCGGCTCTCGTACCTACCGCTAGTAACCTTTACCTCATGTCAGCACTCAATAAAATGATGGGCTTCTTGGGCCTCGTCGATACCGATGAAGAGACTGCAGCGGCGCAAACGCCAGCACGTGCCGCAGTCGCGCGCCCTACTCGCGATCGCACTGGAGTAACCGTTCTCGGTTCACATCCAACGCCGGTTGCAGCTACTTCAGTACAGCCTGCACTGATCGAAGATTCATCTCCTTACAACATCATTACCTTGCAACCACGTTCTTACTCTGAGGCTCGCAAAGTTGGTGAGTACTACCGCGAAGGAAATCCGGTCATCATCAACCTTGATGACATGGAAGAAGGAGAGCGCAAGCGCCTCGTTGACTTCGCAAGCGGACTTGTCTTTGGTCTCCATGGACGAATCGAACGTATCAGCCTCAAGGTCTTCTTGCTCTCACCAGCAAATGTAAATGTAAGCAATGAAGATAAGACTGCTGCTCAAGCAACATTTTTCAATCAGAGCTGATTATCTAGATGCTTGAATCAGTTCTCGTCCAACTTATTGGACTCTTCAAACTCGCACTCTTTGCTCGAATCATCATTGATTATGCCCGCATGTTCGCCCGCAACTGGCGTCCAAATTCTTTCTTGCTCGCCGTCTTTGAGATTGTTTACTCAATTACAGATCGACCAATGAGATATGTCCAGCGCTTTGTACCACCACTACGAATCGGCGGCGTGGCGCTAGACCTCTCATTTATCGTTCTCTTGATTGCAGCAAATATCGCACAAGCTGCAATCCGCATTATTCTCTAAGCTACTTTTTTAGAGATACGCCAACGCTAAATTCGTTATCTTCTTGCGCAACCCCTGCGTCGTACTCAAAAGAGATGGCAAGGACTTCATCAGAGATATGTGAAGCAGCGCTGCGAATAGTCTCTTGCAACTCAGCTGGTGCGTTCCAACGCACATGGATGCGATCCGAGATTTCAAAGCCATCGCTCTTACGTCGTTCTTGAATAAGGCGGATGACTTCGCGGATATTTCCAGCAGCAATCAGTTCAGGAGTCAGCGCTAGATCAAGGGCGACGCTCTCACCGTCATGGCTAGCCACCATCCAACCTGACTTCGGAACTTCGGTGACGACTAAATCTTCTAGCTCGATTTCAAAGGTACCTAAAGTCGCAGAACCGGTTGCGCGCAACCCCTTTACAAGAGCTGTCGGTTCTGCTGCTGCAATGAGCTTGGCCACATCCTGAACTGCCTTTCCATACTTTGCGCCAAGTGATTTGAAGTTAGCTTTCACAGAGACATCTACGAGATCTCCGTCTGCGCTAGCAATATCTTGCAAATCTGCGACATTAAGTTCATCAGAGATCTGTGCCTTCATATCTTCAGGCAGTTGTGCCCAACCTTGCGCTGAGATCAGAGCGCGCTGGAGCGGTTGGCGAATCTTGATTGCAGATTCTGCGCGAGCCGCTCTTCCTAACTCAACAACGCGACGTGTCATTGCCACTTGCTTGTTGAGTATTGGATCAATCAGTGCGCGATCAGCGATAGGGAAATCGGTCAGATGTACAGATGAGGCAGCGCCATTGTCGGCTGGGCGAACCAATACCTGCCATGTGTGTTCTGCAATAAAGGGAACCATCGGCGCAAGTAGTTGCGTCAGAGTTACAAGACATTCATGCAAAGTGGCTAAAGCTGATGCATCTGCATCCCAGAAGCGTCGGCGAGATCTGCGTACATACCAGTTAGAGAGATCATCAATAAACTTAGCTAACTCTCTTCCTGCTGTCTGTGAATCAAAGTCTGCGTACGCCTTATCGACGGTGTTAATGAGGGAGTTAAGCTCGCTCAAAATCCAGCGATCCATAATTGTGCGATCGGCGATAGCTGGGCTCTGCGACAAATCAAACTCTGATGCCTCTGCATAGAGCGCATGGAAAGAGATGGTATTCCAGTAGGTAAGGAGCGTCTTGCGGACAACATCAGAGATGGCATCATGGCCAACGCGGCGGGCAGACCATGGTGAGCCAGCAGCCAACATGTACCAACGGACTGCATCGGCGCCATGTTGATCCATGAGCGACATTGGTTCAAGAACATTGCCAAGGTGCTTACTCATTTTGCGGCCATCTTTATCGAGAATATGTCCGAGACAGAGAACGCTCTTATATGAACTCTTATCAAAGACGAGAGTTCCTATAGTCATCAAGGTGTAGAACCAACCGCGAGTCTGATCGATAGCCTCACAGATAAAGTCAGCAGGGTAGGCCGCCTTAAACTTTTCGACTGAACCTGGCTTATGTGGATAGCCCCACTGCGCGAAAGGCATTGCTCCTGAGTCATACCAACAGTCGATTACTTCTGGTACGCGCACCATTGTTTTCGAGCATTCTGCACAAGCAAAGGTAATGTCATCAACAAATGGGCGATGTGGGTCGAGGTTACTCAACTCTTGACCGGCGAGAGCGCCTAGCTCCTTGAGCGAATCAACGCAGACTTCATGCTTATTTTCGCAACGCCAAATTGGTAGCGGCGTTCCCCAGAATCTATTTCGAGATAGCGCCCAGTCAATATTGTTATTGAGCCAATCGCCGTATCTACCTGTTTTGATAGTTTCTGGGTGCCAATCAGTTGCTTGATTCTCACGAATCAATTCATCCTTGATTGAGGTTGTTCGGATATACCAAGAAGGTTGTGCGTAATAGATCAGAGCTGTGTGGCAACGCCAGCAATGCGGATATGGGTGCTCATATGGAAGATGCTTGTAGAGCGCACCTGATGCCTTGAGTTCTTTAACGAGCGGCTTATCCGCCTCTTTAAAGAAGATTCC
>JAIXPU010000124.1 GCA_027486075.1 Streptomycetaceae bacterium
CAATAAAGATCCAGAAGCGCCGCTCTTTGATATCGCAGATTTCGGCGTCATTGGCGACCTCTTCAACGTGCTGCCGCAGGCTACCGCTGCAGTTGCTGCCAAAAAAGGCTAATACCGCAGCACGAACTAGACTGCTCCCATGAGCGTCTATCTCGACCATGCGGCAACTACGCCGATGTTCGATGTTGCCATTGAGGCGATGAACGCATCTCTTCGCAAATTAGGTAACCCATCATCACTTCATACTGAAGGTCGCTCAACTCGTAAAGATGTAGAAGATGCGCGCGAAAAGTTAGCGAAGGCCATTGACTGCCTGCCGAGCGAAGTAATTTTCACAGGCTCTGGCACTGAAGCAAATAATGCGGCAATTAAAGGTTTGTATTGGCACTCAGGCAAGAAGGTCATTGTTGTTTCCAGTATTGAGCATCATGCAGTACTTGATCCTGCACATTGGCTGGTCGATCACGAAGGCGCCGAACTCGTTGAACTGCCAGTCAACAGCGCAGGCGTTACTGATTTACATTTTCTACGAAAGCTAGTGGCAGAGCGCGGACCAGAGATTGCTTTGATTTCAGTAATGCATAGCAATAATGAAACTGGAGTTATTCAGCCGGTAGGTGAAATTGTGGAGATTGCTGGCGAAATTCCGGTTCATTGTGATGCGGTGCAGAGTTTTTCTAAGATTCCACTTTCCTATAAAGAGCTCGGGCTCTTTGCGATGACCATTAGCGCTCATAAGGTAGGCGGACCACTTGGCATCGGTGCACTGATTCTGCGTCGCGCAGTTGAAATTCCACCGCTGCTGCATGGCGGGGGACAAGAGCGCGATATCCGTAGTGGAACGCTCAATGCTCCATCCATCGTCGCCTTTGCGGCAGCCGTTGAAGCGCACCTTTATGATTCTAAGAAAGTTGCGGAACTGCGTGATGGATTTGAGGCAGGTGTACTCAAGGCGCGCCCTGATGCTGTGGTTAACGGAAAAGCATCACTGCGACTTCCAGGAATTTCAAATATCACCTTTCCTGGTACGCAAAGTGATTCGCTCTTACTTCTGATGGATTCTGAGAAAGTCTCTTGCTCAACTGGAGCAGCTTGCACCGCGGGTGTACATCGCCCTAGCCACGTTTTAATGGCGATGGGCCTTAGCGATGTGGTTGCACAATCATCTCTTCGCTTCTCATTTGGCTCAACGTCCACACAAGCTGATGTTGATTACACGCTCTCTGTTCTGCCACGCGTCATCGAACGTGGCCTAGCCGCACATGCTGTGGGGCGTTCATGAAGATCATCGCCGCCATGAGCGGTGGCGTTGATTCTGCAGTTGCTGCAGCGCGCGCAGTAGAGGCAGGACACGAAGTCATTGGTGTGCACTTGGCTCTTGCATCCAATCCACAGAAATACCGCAGTGGTGCTCGTGGATGTTGCACCATTGAAGATTCTCATGATGCTCGTCGCGCCGCCGATGTGATCGGCATTCCTTTCTATATCTGGGATATGGCTGACGAATTTCATGAAGGCGTAGTCGAAAACTTTATGAGTGAATATGCAGCAGGACGAACTCCCAATCCGTGTCTGCGATGCAATGAGAAGATTAAATTTGCAGCAGTTTTAGATCGCGCCAAGGCGATGGGCTTTGATGGCGTTGTCACCGGTCACTATGCGCGCACACAAGAAAGCCCTGAAGGTCGCACGCTGCATCGCGCGGTGGATCCGCTCAAGGATCAGTCTTATGTTCTTGCAGTTCTCAATCGCGAACAGATCAACGGCGCAATATTTCCATTAGGGGATACAGAGAAAGTTGATATCCGAATCGAGGCAGAAGCGCGCGGCCTTGCAGTAGCGCAGAAACCTGATAGCCATGACATCTGCTTTGTACCATCTGGAGATAACGCCGGTTGGTTACGCGATCGATTGGGTAGTGAAGTTGGTCCGATTGTTGACCAAGATGGCACCAAGATTGGCGAACATAAAGGCGCTTACACCTACACAATCGGACAACGTAAAGGGCTGGGCCTCACAGTTCCGACTCCAGATGGTTCACCACGCTTTGTATTAAAGATTGAACCTGTCACTAACACTGTTGTCGTAGGTGCGCGAGAAGATTTAGCCGTGACATCGATGCGCGGTGAAAAACCAATCTTCTGTGGCCCAGAAGTTGCCGCAGTTCCTACCCGAGGCTTTGTACAGGTGCGCGCACATGGCGCGGCACTCGATTGCACCTATTACATGGATAACGGCCAACTCGTTGCCGAACTAGATAAGCCCCTACTTGGTTTAGCAACCGGTCAGGCGATGGTGATTTACGATGGTGATCGGGTAGTTGGTTCGGCGACAATCTGCGAGACTGCATGAGCGCCACCGATAAGAATAAAGCGCGCCACCGCATCATTGAACTCACGCAAGAGATTCGTGACCACCAATTCAAGTACTACGTTTTAGATCAACCATCAATTACCGATGCGCAATTCGATGCACTTCTCAAAGAGCTGCAGACCCTTGAGGCTAAAAACCCAGAGCTTTTAGAACCAGATTCACCATCGCTTGGCGTTGGCGGGGGATTTGCTACAACTTTTGAGCAGCACGACCACATCGAGAAGATGATGAGCCTTGATAACGTCTTTGATGGCGACGAACTATCAGCTTGGTTTGATCGCGTAGAGAAAGAGAGTCCCTCACCACAATATCTCTGCGAACTCAAAGTCGATGGCCTAGCAATTAACTTGCTCTATCAAGATGGTCAGTTGGTACGTGCACTTACTCGCGGCAACGGCGTTACCGGTGAAGATGTCACGCTCAACGTGAAGACCATCAAAGGTCTGCCACACACGTTGTCAGGTAAGAAGGTCCCAACTCTGATTGAAGTTCGCGGCGAGGTCTTCTTACCGGTTGCCGCCTTCAATCAACTTAATGAAGAGCTCGAAGAAGCCGGTAAACCACTCTTTGCCAATCCCCGAAATTGCGCTGCTGGATCGCTACGCCAGAAAGATCCGCGCATCACCGCTTCGCGCGCGCTTGATGTAGTAGTCCATGGAATCGGCGCTAGCGAAGGTATTTCACTGACTTCGCAATCTGATGCCTATGCACAATTAAAAGAATTGGGGCTACCCACATCTACCCGCTTTAAAGTTTGTCAGAGTCGGAAAGAAATACTGGCCTACATTGAAAATTACAACCTGCATCGCCACGATGTTGAACATGAAATTGATGGCGTGGTTATCAAGGTGGATCAGATCTCTGAGCAGAAGAAGTTAGGTTTTACATCGCGCGCACCTAAATGGGCGATTGCATATAAGTATCCACCTGAAGAAGTCACCACCAAGTTACTTGATATCAAAGTCAGCGTTGGTCGCACAGGACGAGTGACTCCCTTTGCATTTATGGAGCCAGTTAAGGTTGCTGGATCGACAGTTACCAATGCAACGCTGCATAACCAAGAAGAGATTGAGCGCAAGGGCGTTCTGATTGGCGATACCGTCATTATCCGCAAAGCTGGCGATGTAATTCCTGA
>JAIXPU010000089.1 GCA_027486075.1 Streptomycetaceae bacterium
TGGGCGCAGATAATGCAGTATCGCTTCACGAGTGATGGACCCCTTAATGGCCACGCAGTCGGCAATCTCTTGCTGGCAGCTCTCTGGGATCGCGATGAAGATACGGTGGCAGGCCTTGACCGAGTGGGGGCTCTTCTCAAAGTAGTTGGCAGAGTACTGCCGATGGCTACCGAACCTCTTGATATCGAAGCAACATTTGAGAACGCAATCGGTACACAGATTGTGCGAGGCCAAGCAGAGGTTGCTACAACTAAAGGAAAGTTAAAGGCGCTTCGCATAATTCCTGAAGTTCCAGTGGCACAACCAGAGGCGTTAGCGGCAATCGCAGATGCAGAATGGATCACCATGGGCCCAGGGTCATGGTTTTCAAGTGTGATTCCGCATCTATTGGTGCCATCGCTCAGAGATGCGCTGATTGGTACGAAGGCGAAGAAGTTCTTGTTATTAAATCTAGATTCGGCAGATAAGTCAGCAGGTGAGTACGCCGGTTATTCACCACTTGAGCATCTGCAGATTCTGCAACGCTATGCGCCAGGACTGCATTTTGATTTGGTGGTCGTCGATGAATCAGCAGAGGGCGCATCCGAGCTACATTCATATCTTTCAACCATAGGTTCAGAGTTATTGAAGGCGGATCTACGCAGCTCGGGGGCGCCTCTGCACCATGATGTTAAGAAATTGGGTCAACTTTTCGCACACATTGCTACTGAAAAACTGGTTGGATAACCCCCATGGCGATGACAGCAGCAGTCAAGGATGAACTCAGTCGCCTTGCAGTAACCAAACCTTGTTGTCGTAAGGCTGAAGTCTCCTCCTTGCTACGTTTTGCCGGAGGGCTCCATATTGCCGCCGGTAAGGTCCTGATTGAAGTAGAGCTCGACACTTCACAGAGCGCTCGTCGCCTTAAGAAAGATATTGCAGATATCTACGGCCATGACTCTGATTTAGCAGTGCTCTCATCTAGCGGACTGCGTAAAGGTTCACGTTATGTTGTTCGCGTAGTTGAAGCAGGAGATGCTCTGGCTCGTCAGACAGGGCTAATTGATGCCAATGGTCGTCCAGTGCGCGGACTGCCACCGCAAGTAGTTGCCGCAAATGTCTGCGACGCTGAAGCCGCTTGGCGTGGCGCATTTATCGCACATGGATCACTGACTGAACCAGGTAGGTCATCATCTCTCGAAATCACTTGCCCTGGCCCTGAAGCAGCACTTGCTCTTGTCGGCGCTGCGCGTCGACTTAACATCGTGGCAAAGGCACGCGAAGTCCGTGGAGTAGATCGCGTCGTCATTCGTGATGGAGATGCAATCGGAGTCTTACTTACTCGCTTGGGCGCGCATGAAAGTGTTCTTAATTGGGAAGAGCGACGCATGCGCCGCGAAGTTCGCGCCACTGCAAATCGCCTTGCTAACTTTGATGATGCAAACTTGCGTCGTTCAGCACGCGCTGCGGTCGCTGCGGCAGCGCGAGTACAACGCGCGATGGAGATTCTTGGCCCAGAAATTCCCGATCACCTCAAAGAGGCGGGCGAGCTTCGCATCGCACATGGGCAGGCAAGTTTGGAAGAACTTGGATCTCTTGCAACGCCACCAATGACCAAGGATGCAATCGCTGGTCGAATTCGCAGATTGCTAGCGATGGCCGATAAGCGCGCAGGCGAACTTGGAATTCCTGATACTGAGGCGGGGCTTTCGCCTGATTTACTCGGAGATTCCTAACCGGTCGGTAGCCTGCGCGTAACTGATAGACTTTCCGCCAGGCCCCCAACGTTGTGGTGTAACTCTTAGCCACCTTTTATCGGGGCAATTCACTTTCTAGAAGAGGTTTTAACAATGATTAATGTCGGAATTAACGGTTTTGGACGTATTGGACGCAACTTCTTTCGCGCAGCGTTAACCAACCCAAATATCAATATCGTAGGTATCAACGACCTTACCGATAACGCAACACTTGCCCACCTTTTGAAATATGACTCAATCTTGGGTCGCCTCGGCTTGGAAGTCTCACACACTGATGACACCATCACTGTGGGAGGTAAGACCATCAAGGTATTTGCAGATCGCGATCCAGCGAACCTCCCTTGGGCATCAGTAAAGGCTGACATTGTTATCGAATCAACTGGCCACTTCACAAAGGCAGCTGATGCAAAGAAGCACATCACCGCCGGAGCCAAGAAGGTCATCATCTCTGCGCCAGCAACAGATGAGGACATCACAATCGTCATGGGCGTCAACCACGATAAGTACGACGCGGCAAACCACCATGTCATTTCAAATGCTTCTTGCACAACTAACTGCCTTGCCCCAATGGCTAAGGTTTTGGATGAGAAGTTCGGAATCGTTCGCGGTTTGATGACAACCATTCACGCATATACCAATGACCAGGTAATCCTTGATTTCCCACATAAGGATCTTCGCCGCGCCCGTGCTGCTGCAACAAATATCATTCCAAGCTCAACTGGCGCTGCCAAGGCAATCTCATTGGTACTGCCACAGCTCAAGGGCAAGCTTGATGGCTTTGCGATGCGCGTTCCAGTCCCAACAGGATCTGCGACAGACCTCACCGTTGAACTTGCTAAGGAAGCAAGTGCGGCAGAGATCAACGCTGCCATGAAGGAAGCCGCAAATGGCTCACTTAAGGGATTCCTTACCTATACAGAAGACCAGATCGTTTCTTCAGATATCGTGACTGATCCTTCTTCTTGCATCTTTGATGCAGGTCTTACCAAGGCAATCGGAACAACCGTCAAGGTTGTTGGTTGGTATGACAACGAATGGGGATACTCAAACCGCCTCGTTGACCTTGTGGGCTATGTAGGTAAATCTCTGTAATGACTTCATTGGCTGACCTAGATGTAGCAGGCAAGCGGGTATTTCTTCGTTGCGATCTCAACGTTCCTCTTAAGGATGGAAAGATCACAGACGATGGACGCATTCGCGCTTCTCTCCCAACAATTAACGCGCTCCTTGCAAAAGGGGCGAGCATTGTTATCGCAGCACATCTAGGTCGTCCAAAAGGTGAGGCGAAACCAGAGCTGTCTCTAGCTCCTGTTTCAGTGCGCTTATCAGAACTTCTCGGAAAGCCAGTGACTTTCGCTGGAGCAATTACTGGGGCAGATGTCACGGTTAAGGCGCAAGCTTTGGCACCTGGTGAAATCCTTCTCCTAGAAAATATTAGATTTAGCGCAGCTGAAACCTCTAAAGATGAATCTGAGCGCGCAGCGCTAGCGGCAGAACTAGCGCAGCTTGCTGATGTTTATGTGGGCGATGGATTTGGTGCGGTACACCGCAAGCATGCATCAGTCTTTGATCTTCCTAAGTTACTTCCACATGCAGCCGGAACTCTTGTTGCCGCTGAAGTCGAAGTTCTCAAGAAGCTGACTATCGATCCAGTTCGTCCTTATGGGGTAGTACTGGGTGGTTCAAAGGTCTCTGACAAGATCGGCGTTATCTCAAATCTTCTTGGCAAAGTTGATGTCATGGCTATCGGTGGAGGCATGCTCTTTACCTTCTTAGCCGCTCAAGGAAAAGAGATTGGTTCATCTCTTGTCGAACGTGATCTGATTGATACGGTGAAAGAGTTGATTCACCAGGCCGAAACTTCTGGAGTAAAGCTACTTCTACCGACAGATATTGTCGTAGCTCCTACCTTTGCAGCCGATGCCACCCCAACCTTAGTAAGTGCCGACAA
>JAIXPU010000080.1 GCA_027486075.1 Streptomycetaceae bacterium
GAGCGTTCCAACGCTTGGACCAAAGTCGGTGAGCGTTCCACTTGCAATAAGTGCAAAGAGGATAAGCGCAGCACCGGCTAGAGAAAGATCCTTATTGAATGCGATCTGCTCATTCATCTTCGCTGTTGCATCTGTCTCTTTCCAGAAGTTGTGGAAGATAAAGGCTGCGAGAATCAGCGTGATTGCAAGGAAGAGCGCTCCGAGGTCAACCCAGAAACCAGCGATGATGTAGATGCCACCGAGGAGGAAGAGAAGGCCTGAGATGAGAACGCCGAACTTTGCAGCTGGAAGCTTCTTGTATTTGGCATAGCCAGTCATTGCTTCAAGCTTGGCAAAGTGACCGATGCCGGATGCGACGAAGAGCGCTCCGAAGAGGATGCGTCCGATGATGAGTATTGCGTCCAAGTGTTTCTCCTATGGGTAGGGGTATGTACGAGCAGAAGAATAGGTCGAAGTAGTTGAAATTTCAACTATCTACGCTCACAACACGCGGGAGTTGCCCTTGTCAGCCCTCTGGCGTACTTTTCGAACATATGTTCGAATATCCACAAGTACCTAGGGGAAGCAGTAAGAATGTCAGTCGAAAGAATCTCAACCAAGGCGGCGCCGCCTCAAGTAATACCAGCGCACGAAGTTCTCGCCGATGGCGGCCTTACTCCCATCGAGTTCACCTTCCGTGGCAAACGTTTTCGTATCCATGCAGTTCTCTCGCGCTGGTGCGAAGCAGGTGGTTGGTGGAACCGCATTAGCGATGGCAAGTTCCGTCCCGACGATCAAGCGCGTGCGCTCTGGAAAGTAGAAGCAGCTCCTATCGGAGCTCTTGCCACATTTGAACTCGAACGCGATGAAGCAACAGGGCAGTGGATTATCAGGTCGCTCTAAACCATGAGCTTTATCCATCTACGAGTAGCGAGTGCCTACTCATTTAAATACGGAACTACACAACCACGCGATCTTGTAGCGCGCGCATCAGAACTCGAGATGCCGGCGCTCGCACTCACCGATCGCGACGGCTTAGCTGGTGCAATCCGTTTTACTAAAGCAGCGGTAGCGCATGGCATTGCACCCATCATCGGCGTCAATCTAGCAATTCGTATCGGCGATACATCAGGTGCGCTGCCACGTGTAACTGTCTTGGCGCATGGCGATGGCGGCTGGCGCTCACTCGTGCGACTTATGACAGGGTTGCAGATGAATAGCCCAGATCGCACACCTGTTCTTACCCCCGAACTTCTTGAAAAGTTCAGCAGCTATACCTCGCAGTTACATCTACTTCATGGCCCCGAATCACCAGTGTCACAAGCACTGACAGCGCATCGCTTCGATGCAGCGCTTACTATCTTTAATCAGACCCGCGATCTCTTTGCAGACCATGCCATCGAATGTGTTTCGCACTTAGCTCCAGGCAGCGGCCCGCGCTCTACCGCCCATGCTGCGCGCTCTCTTATCTTTGCGCGCGATAACGATATCGATGCTGTTCTTACCAATGCAGTACGTATGTGCAATCGCGATGATGGTCCAGTCGCCGATGTCCTTGATTGTGCTCGTCAATTAGTACCGTTACATCCACGCCATGTTGAACGACGTAACGCTGAAGGTTATTTAAAGAGCAGCGACGAGATGATCGCTCTCGCTGCTGAAATTGCACGCGCAGCAGGCGAACGCACTCCGCGTGCACTTCTCACAACAACTAGACAATGGGCCGAACGCGCCGTCTTATCGCCACAACGCGATATTGGTCTGGGCGGTATCCATCTACCCGAACCACATATCGTCGGCGCAGATTCAGCTGCCGGCATGCGCACCTTGTTACGTGCTCGCTCTGAAGCAGGTATTAATTGGCGCTACAACGACAGCGCCACAATTGCCAAAGCGCGCGCTCGACTCGATGATGAACTCGCTACCGTTGCAACTCTGGGCTACGAGTCATACTTCTTAACAGTTGCTGATATCACCGATATGGCGCGAGCTGCCAACATTCGCGTTGCTGCACGCGGTAGTGGTGCAGGCTCTCTGATCTGTCACTTACTTGGCATCTCTGGCGTTGATCCGATGCAACATGGTTTATTGATGGAACGCTTCTGTTCACCGCTTCGTCGCGCACTCCCTGACATTGATATCGATGTTGAATCTGCCAGACGCCTTGAAATATATGAGATGGTCTTTAAAAGATATGGCGCAGCTGATTGGAGCCAAGCTGGATTAATTTCTCGCTGCGCCACAGTTGCAATGGTCGATACCTACCGCGCCCGCCATGCCATTCGCGATGCCGGAGCCGCTCTCGGCATGCCGGCAATGGAGATTGATCTCTTAGCGAAATCGATGCCACATATTCGTGCCGGTAATATCGAAGCTGCCCTTAGCTCACTTCCAGAACTTAAAAGTCTCAACACCTCTGCGCCGCTAACCCGCGCCACTATTGCACTCGCTGCGCGCCTTGATGGCCTTCCTCGCCATTTAGCGATGCACCCCTGCGCCATGGTCTTATCTGATGCAGCTTTTCTTGATCGCGCACCCGTGCAACTCAACGCAGGCGGCTTTCCTATGGTTGAGTTTGATAAAGATGATGTTGAAGATATCGGTCTACTTAAACTCGACATTCTCGGCGTGCGGATGCAATCCACTATCGCGCATGCTGTTCACGAAATTCAACGAGTTGCCGGTGAAGAAATTGATATCGATGCGCTGCCACTTGATGATGCAGCTACTTACTCTCTTATCCAATCAACGCGCACCTTAGGTATCTTTCAAGTAGAAAGTCCGGGGCAACGCGAACTAGTAGGTAAGTTAGAGCCGCGCACCTTTAGCGATCTGATTATCGATATCTCACTCTTTCGTCCGGGGCCGGTAAAGAGCGACATGATTCGACCTTTTCTCAACGCTCGCCATGGCTGGAACCCAGCGCAGATCATCCACCCTGATTTGTTGCCGATTTTGTCTGAAACAGAGGGCGTTGTTGTCTTTCACGAACAAGTGATCTCGATTATCTCTGTGATGACTGGAATCTCACTTGCCGCCGCCGACGAGAAACGTAGAGCGTTGGGGGATAGGGCAGGCCAGCAAGAAGTCTGCGACTGGTTCTTTCCTGCCGCTACTGAACGTGGTTACGAGTTAAAAGTTATTACTGAAATCTGGGATGTACTGCGCGCCTTTGCCTCCTTTGGTTTCTGTAAAGCGCACGCTGCTGCCTTTGCTCTACCTACCTATCAATCAGCTTGGCTTAAGACCCACCACCCAGCAGCTTTTATGGCAGGGGTTCTTACACACGACCCAGGTATGTATCCCAAGCGACTTATGCTCGATGAGGTACGACAGATGGGCGTTGCTATCGCACCTCTTGATATCAATAAATCATCGGCGCAGTACCGAGTCGAACGCACTCTTGATGGAGATGCTGTGCGAATCGCACTTTCTTGCGTTGCTGGTATCTCCGAAAAAGAGATTACCTCAATTGTGCAAGGCCAGCCTTACATTGATCTCGCCGACTTTTATCGCAGGTCAGGTGCATCTACGCCGGTAGTTGAGAATCTGATTATGACTGGCGCCTTTGATTCGATTCATTCCAATCAGCGCGATCTCTTACTGCACTTAACAGATCTGCAAAAATCACCAGTGTCGCATCTTCCTGGTTCGCAACTCACTCTTGGTTTTGCACCCCCTGCTCTCGAAAGCAGTGGGCTGCAACCGCTGAATGCAGCCGAGAAAGTCTCTAGCGAAGTTGCGCGCTTGGGTATGGATGTCACGCAACATATGCTCACTTTCTATGCGCCCTTTCTTAACGCTATCGGCGCCGTAAAATCTTCTGACTTACTTTCACTGCGCTCTGACTCCACAGTTCTTGTCGCTGGCGTCAAGGTTGCGCTACAAACACCGCCAGTTCGCTCGGGACGGCGCGTCATCTTTGTCACGCTCGATGATGGTTATGGTTGCAGCGATTCAACCTTCTTCCCTGATGCGCAGGTTGATTACGCATCAACGCTCTACTCGACATCGCTACTGCTAGTGCGCGGACAGACGCGACGTACTGGCGCCCGCGGTATCTCTATCCGCGCAACAGCTGTTTGGGATTTGCGCCTAGCCTACGAACAATGGCGTAACCGAGCAGATAGTGTGGCGATATGACGGTGATCCTCCATGTAGATATGGATGCCTTCTATGCATCGGTAGCAGAACTTGATCACCCCGAATATAAAGGCAAAGCTCTCGTTGTCGGCGCCGGAACCCGTGGCGTAGTTCTCTCTGCCAATTACGAAGCGCGCAAATTTGGAATACGCGCTGCTATGCCTGTGGGGCGCGCCAAGAGAATGGCGCCACATGCAATCTTTATCGCGCCCGAACACCATCGCTACTCTGAAATCTCAGAGCGCGTGATGGCAATCTTTCATTCCTACACACCGCTCGTTGAACCAATTTCATTGGATGAAGCCTTTCTTGATGTCACAGGATCACAGAAATTATTTGGAACCGGCCGTGAGATTGCCGCAAAGATTCGTGAACAGGTAGAGAAAGAAGAGGGCATCACATGCTCTGTGGGCCTGGCGCAATCAAAGTTCATCGCCAAGCTTGCGTCCCAACACTGCAAGCCAAATGGCATGCTTGAGATAAAGCCAGATCGCATCCTCGAATTTCTCCATCCACTTCCAGTGCGCGCAATCTGGGGAGTCGGACCAAAGACCGCTGAATCACTCGAGCGGTTGGGGCTTCATACCGTTTCAGATATTGCACATACTCCGCGCGCAACGCTGATTCGCGCCCTCGGTGATGCCACCGGCGCATC
>JAIXPU010000010.1 GCA_027486075.1 Streptomycetaceae bacterium
CCCACCAGCGTTGAGATGCACCCATGAACTTCCCACACCGCGCTATCTGGTCCGAAGAGTCCAACGTCATTACCGACAGCCATCTGCTGTGCCCATTGTGGCGCTCCAGTTGGATCGCCCGAAACTGTTTTGCGGAATGCATCCGCAGCTCGCTTACCACCGAGAGCTGCCACCACTTTGTTCACATCGCGCAGTTTAGATGCAGAAGTTCAAAGTGCAATTTAACTTCGCGTAGATAACCCAGCTGCAACTTCGAGTACAACCAACGCGGCTAATCGAACTGTTCGCTCATCGCTAGAATCTTTGGCGACATCAATCTCGGTAACATCAACCGAGACCACTTCTTCACTTGCGCCCGCAAGGAAGGCGAACTGACGAATTTCATCGGCAGAAATCCCACCCGGCGCCGCAGCGGGACAAGCCGGTACAACCGAGCGATCACAGATATCCATATCAAAATCAACGTGAATGCGAGACCCAGCAACCTTTACTGCGCGTTTCCACACCTGATCGAGACTTGCGCCACGAAGTTCAGAGCGATGAATAACAGTGATGCCTAACTCGCGGGCACGTGCGGCATATTGCGGAGAATTCGAGAAGTCAGCTATTCCGATCTGAACAACGTTCGTTCCTGATAAGCCGGATTCGATAAGTCGACGCACCGGCGAGCCATTACTTACTCCATCTCGAAGATCATAATGAGCATCAAATGTAATAAGACCGGTTGCAGCAACTGCAGTAGCTGCGCTGTATGTAATTGAATTATCGCCACCGAGGGCGACCATGAAGCGATGTTTACTCGCAATGGCCGCAAGCTCTGCAATTGTTTTCGACTCATCTTGATCAGGTGAACTCACATCGCCTGAATCTGAAAGCTTGATGCGTGAAAGATCCACCTTTGCATCAGAGTGGGCCAACGAATATCTCAGTAACGCCTGCCTGATGGCCGCTGGCGTCAGATGCGCCGATGTAGGCGAAATACTGGTCTGATTGGCTGGTACTCCGACCAAAGTTAAATCACTGCCTTGAACTGAAGGTTGAGAAAAGATTGATGCTGCCCTTGGCCATAACGGGTCATGAGGCAAGTTCACCCGTAAAGGGTAGCGCGCGTTGACGCGCGTTATATAGTGACGAGATGACGACGATAGATGCAGCGCTCGGTGCGCGCCCAGTCCGAGCCCCTCGTGGCACTTCAAGAACTGCACTTGGTTGGGGGCAAGAAGCCGCCCTTCGCATGTTGCAGAACAACTTGGATCCAGAAGTTGCAGAGCATCCCGACAAGTTAGTTGTCTATGGCGGCACCGGAAAAGCTGCTCGAAATTGGGAATCCTTTGATGCGTTGATTAAGACTCTGACTTTTCTCAAAGATGATGAAACGATGTTGGTGCAATCTGGAAAACCGGTAGGCGTCTTCCGTACCCATGAATGGGCTCCCCGAGTTCTTCTCGCCAACTCCAACTTAGTGGGAGATTGGGCGACCTGGCCTGAATTTAGAAGGCTGGAAGATCTTGGTCTGACTATGTACGGTCAGATGACCGCTGGCTCTTGGATCTATATTGGTACGCAAGGAATCTTGCAAGGAACGTATGAAACTTTCGCAGCGGTTGCAGAAAAACACTTTGGCGGAACCTTGGCTGGCACGCTGACAGTTACTGGTGGTTGCGGTGGTATGGGTGGCGCTCAACCGCTAGCGGTGACGATGAATGAGGGAACATGTCTGATCATCGATGTTGATGGTTCACGATTGCAGCGCCGAGTGAATAAGAGATATCTCGATGTAATTGCAGATAACCTCGAAGATGCTGTTGCACAGGCTGTAAAGGCGCGTTCTGAAAAGAAGGCAATCTCTATTGGGCTCGTCGGAAATAGCGCAGTTGTTCTGCCCAAACTCTTTGCTATGGGCGTTCCGATAGATATTGTCACGGATCAGACATCTGCCCATGACCCACTTTTCTATATTCCTGAAGGCGTTGATGTAGATAGCGCCCGTGATTTGGCGATACGTAAACCTGAAGATTTCTCTAAACGTGCCAAAGAATCTATGGCTAAGCATGTAGAAGCAATGGTCAACTTCCAAGATAAGGGCGCAGTGGTCTTTGACTACGGAAATTCCATACGCGATGAGGCGCGCCAAGGCGGCTACCAACGCGCCTTTGAATTCCCAGGCTTTATTCCTGCCTATATTCGCCCACTCTTCTGCGAAGGCAAGGGTCCTTTCCGCTGGGTAGCGTTATCAGGAGATCCGCAAGATATTCATCGCACAGATCAAGCTGTCTTAGATCTCTTTCCAGAGAATAAGCATCTACATCGTTGGATTCGTATGGCACAAGACCGCGTTGAATTTGAAGGACTTCCTGCGCGCATCTGCTGGCTCGGATATGGCGAACGCGATAAGGCAGGTTTGAAATTTAACGACATGGTGGCAAGTGGCGAAGTCAGCGCACCTATTGTTATTGGTCGCGATCATCTTGACTGCGGAAGCGTTGCCTCTCCTTATCGCGAATCTGAAGCGATGTATGACGGCTCTGATGCCATCGCAGATTGGCCACTACTGAACGCGATGATAAATATTTCATCTGGTGCATCTTGGGTTTCAATCCATCACGGTGGTGGCGTCGGTATTGGCCGCTCGATTCACGCCGGTCAAGTAAGCGTCGCTGATGGCACTCCCCTTGCTGCACAGAAACTTGAGCGCGTACTTACCAACGATCCTGGCATGGGAGTTATCCGCCATTGCGATGCTGGATATGCACACGCCCAAGAAGTTGCCATTGAAAAGGGTGTTCATGTTCCCATGATGAACGGGGTTACCGGTCGGTGAGTTCTGTTGCACTCACCAACATAGCTACGTTGGTAACTAACTCAACTGCACTTGGAGATGGTCTTCTTGGCATAAGTGCGATGAAGACTCTCGTCATTGAGAATGGGAAGATTGCAGCTCTCTCTGATCGGGTTCCAGAAGGAGTAGGTGAGGTAATTGATTGCGCGGGTAAAACAGTTCTTCCCGGCTTTGTAGATTCACATACTCACCTTGTTTTTGCAGGAGACCGCAGCGCCGAATTTGCGGCTCGCTCTCGTGGTGAGAAGTATTCTGCCGGAGGCATCAAGACCACTGTTTCTGCTACCAGAGCTGCCTCAGATGCTGACCTCACCTCCAACGTACAGTCGCTGCTAGATGAAGCGCTTGCTCAAGGAACAACTACTGTTGAGATTAAATCCGGTTACGGATTAACGTTACGCGATGAGCTTCGGTCGCTAGATGTTGCTCGCGCATTTACGGATGAAACCACTCTTCTTGCCGCACATGTCATCCCAGAAGAGTTTGCAAATAATCCTGATGGTTACGTCGATTTGATTATCAACGAAATAATTCCAGCATCAACGGCTAAGTGGATTGATGTCTTCTGTGATGCGGGTGCATTTTCACCCGAGCAGACCCGCGCAATCCTGCAGGCCGGCAAAAGCGCCGGAATGTTGCCACGTATCCATGCTAACCAATTGAGCCGTACCACAGCAGTTGCTCTAGCGATTGAACTGGATGCTGCTTCGGCCGATCACTTAAGCGCGAGCACTGATGCAGATATCGAAGCGTTGGCTGCTAGCTCAACTATTGCCACACTTCTCCCAGGTGCAGAATTTTCAACGCAACACGAAGGAAGGTTAGGACGTAGGTTTCTTGATAGAGGAGCACGTGTTGCGATTGCAACAGATTGCAATCCAGGATCTAGCTATACAACCTCGATGCCATTCTGTATCTCAGCAGCTGTGAGCTTGTTGGGTTTTACCGTAGAAGAAGCCGTATATGCAGCCACTTCTGGAGGAGCTGCGGCGCTGCGACGCACTGATATTGGCAGCCTCGAAATCGGAGCGCTCGCTGATATCGCAATTCTCAAATCACCCTCATATATCCATCTTGCCTATCGCCCCGGCGCAAACTTAGTAGAGACCACTCTCAAAGCAGGAAGAAAAGTGAAGACATGGCAGAAGTAATAATCTCAACACACGGGGCGACCTTTGCAGATGTGGTTGCTATTGCACGAGATGGTGCAAAGGTAGTCATATCTCAAGAATCACTCGCTGCGATGCAGAAATCTCGCGATCACGTGGAAGCACTTGCTGCCAGCGATACACCCGTATATGGAATTTCTACCGGCTTTGGTGCACTCGCCAACCGTCATGTTTCTACGGATCTTCGCACTCAACTACAGCGTTCACTTATTCGTTCGCATGCCGCAGGTGTTGGCTCTCCTGTAGAAGTTGAAGTTGTGCGCGCCTTGATGGCGCTGCGTCTGAAGACTTTGGCATCAGGAAGAACTGGCGTTCGCCCAGTCGTTGCGCAGACTATGGCTGCGATTCTCAATGCAGGTATCACTCCCGTGGTTCGCGAATTCGGTTCACTGGGTTGCAGCGGCGATTTAGCACCACTGGCACATTGCGCGCTCGTGCTTATGGGTGAAGGCGAAGCGGTGGGAAAGGATGGCATCGCTAAACCAGTTGCTCAGTTGTTAAAGGAAGCTGGAATCGAACCTGTGCAATTAGCCGAGAAGGAGGGCCTTGCACTCATCAACGGCACTGATGGAATGTTAGGAATGCTTATTCTGGCAATTCATGACTTGCGCACATTAGTTGATAGCGCAGATGTGGTTGCAGCTATGAGCGTTGAGGGTTTGCTTGGAACAGATCGAGTGTTCATTCCTGAGCTTCACGCTCCCCTTCGCTCACATCCGGGACAAGCGACAAGTGCTGCTCGGATGTTGGCGACTCTCGCTGGTTCAGGAATCGTGGCATCCCATTTACATAATGATGATCGCGTTCAAGATGCCTACTCTCTTCGCTGTGCCCCACAAGTTGCTGGCGCAGTCCGCGACACCATTGAATACGCAGCAACTGTGGCAGAACGCGAACTCTCAGCAGTTATCGATAACCCTGTAGTTCTCGAAGATGGTCGTATCTCTTCCAATGGAAACTTTCATGGTGCGCCAGTTGCCTATGTTCTCGATTTCTTAGCGATTGCCGTTGCTGATCTCGGCAGCATCGCAGAGAGAAGAACCGATAGAGCTTTAGATAAGAATCGCAACGCTGGATTGCCACCATTTCTTGCCGATGATCCAGGTGTCGATTCTGGCTTGATGATCGCCCAGTACACACAGGCAGCGCTCGTCAGCGAAAACAAGCGCCTAGCCTCGCCTGCAAGCGTTGATTCCATACCTTCTTCTGCGATGCAAGAAGATCATGTATCTATGGGATGGTCTGCCGCTCGTAAATTGCGAACAGCTATCTCAAATCTAACTCACATTATCGCTATTGAGTTAGTGACTGCCGCTCGCGCCATTGAGCTTCGTGCACCACTGACGCCCAGCCCAGTTTCTGCGAAGATCATTTCGGCGCTACGTCAGAGCGTTGCCGGACCTGGCCCAGATCGTTATCTCTCACCTGAACTCATCGCAGCGAGTGAGTTTGTAGCCGCTGGAAAAGTTATGAATGGGATTCGATAAAAAGTCGTGAATTCTCGAAGATGATCTCTTGATCGTAATCGAGCGTAGCAACATGGAAGCTATTCACTAACTCTATGCGTTGTTTTTCGCGTGAGCCAACGCCTTTCATAACAATCTCTGTATTTGTGACTGGCAAGGTGTGGTCGTCAACGCTATGAAAGAGCAACATCGGCGCCGTGACCATATGCAATCGCTTACGTGTGTAATGCAGCATTCTCAATAGCTGGTAAACGCCGACTGCAGGTAACGCGTCATAGCCATACTCAGTGATACCTGGACGCTTGATGTCATCGCCCACAGATTCACGCATCTTCTGGAATCTGGAGATAGCCCAAGCTAACTGGTGCGGAACAAACTTCACGTGGATCATGGGATTGACCAGAATGATTCCGCTCAACTCCTTCGAGTATTTCGAAGCGACATTGAGGGTTGTGCCGCCGCCCATCGAAAGCCCACAGATAAAGACTTTTTGGCATGTACGTAACAACTCCTGCAAATCGCTCTCGACTTTGGCTGGCCACTCTTCCCATTTCACTAAATTCAAATCTTCAGGAGTTGTACCGTGACCAGGAAGAAGCGGAACCTTGACGGTGTAGCCGCGCTGATTGAGATATTCGGCCCAGGGGCGCATAGATGCTGGTGAGCCGGTGAAACCGTGAACAAGCAGGATGCCGATCTCTTGATTAGCCCCAGTGCCCAGAGAAAACCAATCTTGCAAGAGCCCTGCTGGTGCCCCTTCAACTGCCATGCAAGCAGAGTATTACGACTTACATGTCGGAGCAATCATCTAGAGTTAAACGCGTGGTGAATGAAGAATTGAGTAAATCGTGGCAGTCAACCCTGCAAGATTTCGGTCGCTCACTTCATGAAACTACCTTTGTAGTTATTGATTTAGAAACCACCGGAGGCGCACCTCATCTGGGCGCTGCGATAACTGAGATTGGTGCAATCAAATCTCGCGGTGGAACTGTTCTCGGCGAATTCAAGACTTTTGTTGATCCAGGCCATCTCGTGCCTACCTACATCACAGAGCTCACTGGAATTACAGATGAGATGCTCTCTGGATCTCCCAAGATTGATAACCTGCTTCCGCAACTCTTTGAGTTCTTAGGTGCACCCGATGAGACAGTTCTTGTTGCACAAAATGCGCCCTTTGATCTTTCATTCCTTACATCTGCCGCCCGAGCAGCCGCTCTGCCTTGGCCGCCTTACCCATTGCTAGATACCGCCATCATTGCCCGCAAAGTACTCACTCGCGATGAAGTGCCAAATTGCCAACTAGCAACACTGGCTCACTTCTTCGGAGCGGACACAACCCCTAACCACCGAGCTCTCGATGATGCCCGAGCGACTCTCGATGTCTTTCATGGTCTACTAGAAAGACTTGGTTCCTTCGATATTCATACTCTGGAAGAACTTCTCAATTTCAGCAAACGTTCTAAGAAGCCGAAATCTCCTGAGTCAAAACAGCCCATCGATTAAGTAACTCGGTCGCGGCGCCAGAATCTACTGCTTCGCTTGCTCGTGCTAATCCAGCGTTGATGCGAGATCGAATATCTTGGTTGAAGTTACCCTCAAATGCTGCGATAGCAGCGGCTGCATTCAGTAAGACTGCATCCCGTGGCGCGCCTCGTTCACCCTTAAAGATGGCTCTGCTGATTTCCGCATTCTCGGCCGCATCTCCCCCAACAATGGCTTCAAGGGGCGCATGAGCAAGACCGAAATCTTTAGCATCGATGCGATCGCTCTTGATTTCGCCATTGCCGATAATCAAAACAGAAGTGGTGGTTGCAAGGGTTATTTCATCAAGTCCGTCATCACCGCGGAAGACAAAACCATCGCACCCTTTATCTGCAAGCACCTGCGCCATCACTAAGTGCATCCGCTCATTGGCAACGCCAATGGCTGCAGCTTTTGGTTTAGCTGGGTTGGCGAGCGGGCCCAAGATGTTGAAGACAGTTGGCACCCCCAACTCTTTGCGGGCTGGCGCTGCAAAGCGCATTGCAGGATGGAAGATTGGGGCAAAGCAGAATCCGATTCCTAGTTCACGAACTGTGCTTTCTACGCCCTTTCCATCAAGACCCGGAACAACACCAAGAGCCTCTAGGAAATCTGATGCTCCCGAACGTGATGAGACGGCGCGGTTACCGTGCTTAACTACCCTGGCGCCTGCAGCTGCTGCGATGATTGCAGCAGTTGTTGAGATATTGATGGTGTGCGCACCATCGCCGCCAGTACCTACGGTGTCTACCGCTCTCTCAGTAATCGAGATCGGCGCTGAGTGTCGATACATCTCAGAAACGAGCGCACTCACCTCTTCGGCTGTTTCACCTTTAGCTTTGAGAGCCAAGAGAAAGCTCTTAACATCTTCTGTGTCAGCGCTCCCCTGAAGAATCTGGCGCATAACGGCTTGTATTTCATCCGTTTCAAGATCTAATCCACTGTTTAACTTGGCGAGAGTCTGCTTCCAGATATCGAGCGACTCGTTCATGAAAATCTCCGACTAAACGTTTGCGATGGTGCGAGAACGCAGTAGATCCGCAACTGTATGCGCGAGTGTGAATGGGTCTACTGGATGGAGCACATTTGCTTCTGCGCGAGACCAGGCAGCGAGCCAAGCATCTTCTTTGCGACCGGTAATCACCATAACCGGCGGACAGTTAAAGACTTCATCTTTGAGTTGGCGAGCCATTCCGATGCCGCCTTCCGGGACTGCTTCGCCATCAAGAATGAAGAGATCGATGGGCGAATCGTTTCCTGGCTTCTTTGCATCAACGAAGAGGCGAAGTGCTGCTCCGGTCGCAAATTGATGGATGACATGTTCTGCCATATCGGGTGCAACTCGGGTGCCTAGCGCAGAGATGACCGCTTCACGGACCGTGGAATCATCTGAATACAGAACTATTGAGTATTTGCGCTCTTTTGCATCTAGCATGAGGTGAAGTCTAGCCATCCGGCGGCACCAAATTAGAGCTGGCTTTTACCTACCAATGCGTGACCCTTTTCACCTCATTTAGCGGGCAAATCCCGCTTATCTGAGGGGCTCTAACTAGGTTAGAGCGAGCCTTTTCAGGAATAATGCCACCCATGACAAGTACGAGCGTGAGCGATTACCACAAAATCACCCGTCCCAATATGGTGGCGGTGGGAACAATCGTCTGGCTCTCCAGCGAACTTATGTTCTTCGCAGCGCTCTTTGCAATGTACTTCACCACTCGCGCAGTTCAAGGCCCAGAAATTTGGGGCGAATCAACAGAATTTCTGAATATTCCATTTGCAGCCTTTAACACCACGGTTCTAGTTCTCTCTTCCGTGACATGTCAGTTTGGTGTCTTTGCGGCAGAGCGTTACCAAGCGCGACGTACTGGCTCACTCCTTAAGGTTTCAACATGGGGAATGCGCGAATGGTTCTCGTTAAC
>JAIXPU010000128.1 GCA_027486075.1 Streptomycetaceae bacterium
AGTTGCGGCGAGACAATGGCAAGGGCTGCAGATGTAGATGCCACTGATTTGGCAAGAAAGAGCACCGCGTAAGCAAAGGCGAGTAAGAAAACTGATTGATACAACGGGCCTAAACGTGAACCAAAAGAGACCAGAGCAAGACCTACAACTACGCCTGGTAACGCGTGAGCCATCAGCGTGATCTTCTCCGAAACTGAGGCAAAAGCGCTAGCTCCTTGTGTAATCAAGAAAGCCAGTGGCAGCGAAAGTAGGAAGGCGATAAAAGCTCCCATTGCTGCAACTGAGATTGTTGATAGCGCCGCGGTTGCCAAATCGGATGCGGCAACTGCGCTGGGGTTTTGTAGATAACGCGAAATCAATACATAAAACGGAAGTACGACCGCGAGAAGACTGTAGAGCGCCAGAACTGTGGTTGCAAGGATTGAAAGCGGCAAGTTGTTGACTCGCCTTATGCGCTGCGCAAAACCCTCAGCACCTCGCGATTCGAAATCTCGCCCCTTGACGAGGGATTCCAGAGAAACAAATAGCACAGCAGCAAGGAAGAGCAATAATCCGATAACTGCAGCAGCGCTGCGATCGTAAGATGATTTAAAGAGATTTTGAATCGAAACAGTCAGCGTCTCTACATTAAGCAATGAGACTGCGCCAAAATCGCTGAGAACATAGAGCCCAGTGAGTAGTGCACCCGCGCTGATGCTGCGACGAACCTGCGGCAGGATCACTCGGGTGAAGACTGCGAATTTAGATAGACCCAGGGAGCGAGCTACTTCAATCAAGCCAGAATCAATTCGTGCAAATGAGATCGAGACTGCCAGCAGCATGTAGGGCATCGTTGATAAGACCAGAACAAAAGCTGCTGCCCACAAACCTTGCAGTGAAGGGATAAGCGCTATCCAGGTGTAGGTAAACACATATGAAGGAATTGCTAGCGGCACGATGGTGGCGACAAAGAGCACGCGTGGATAAGGAATTCGCACGTAGTGCAGCCCGGCAGCGATTGCAGTGCCGAGGAGAACATTGGTAAAGACAACAATGCTGAGGAGTGCGAGCGTGAGTCCAAGCACTTCCAAGGTCTTTGGCCGGGTTAGCAGCGCAAAAATCTCTCCACCAGGCTTTTCGCTAGCGCGAATAAATAAATACAGCAGAGGTTGAGAAATCAGAATGAGGACCCCCACTACGAGGGCCCTCAAACTATAACTTCCAAAGTTACTCTGAGATTTCACTGAACCGCTTCTTCACTAAAGAAGACCGACTTTCACCAGCAACTCTTGAGTCTGTTGTACCTTCTCAAGAGAGCGTAAATCAACTTGAGGAGCACCAATCTTCTTCAAGTCAGGTAACGCCTCTGGTGACTTGACTCCTGGAATGAGCGAATATTCATGAGTATCTTCAACAAAAGATATTTGTGCTGGCTTGGAGGTCAAGTAATTAATCAGTTCTGTCGCAGCGCTTGTTTTGGCACTCGTGGCAAATACTCCGACTCCTGAAACATTGACTAGATTGCCGATATCTCCAGGAGCAAAGAAGCCAATCTGAACATCAATCTCTCGACCCAAGGCTTCGCTTACTTCCCAGACGTAGTAATGATTTACGAGTCCTAAATCAATTTCACCCTTATCAATAGCTTCGACGATGGCGCTATTCTTCAAGAAAATCTTCGCGTCGTTCGCTTTTATGGCCTTGAGCCAGTTCTCTGCAAACTTCTCACCTCTTTGATTGATAAGAGCCGTCACAAATGCTTGGAAGGAGGCATTACTTGGAGCGATTCCAATCCTGCCCCTAAATGATGAATTTGTGAGATCTGTAACCGATTGCGGAAGCACATCGATTGAACCAGGGCGATACGCAAAGACGCGAGCGCGACCGGTAACTCCCACCCAGGTACGGTCCCCAGCGATGTATTTCTTCTCAATCTGGTTTGCAACAGAGTCAGGCAAGGTGGAAAAAAGTCCAGCAGCAGATACCGCGCCGAGTGAACCGGCATCTTGAGAGAGGAAGAGATCAGCAGGCGAGTTCTTACCCTCTTCCAGAATCTGAGCTGCTAACTCTGCTGAATCGCCGTAGCGAACGTTGAGCTTGATACCTGACTCTTGCTCCCATCGAGCAAAGAATGGGGCGATAAATTCTTCGGATCGACCCGAATAGATCGTTAACTCCTTGACCTCCTCAGAGCCACTGCCGGAGTTGCCGGCTGCCCAGAACCCGAGGCCGGCAAGTAAACCAGCACCTGCCACAATCATTGCTATTAAAGATTTACGCAATCAAAACTCCCTTGAAATATCGACCTTGGACGTGATTTACCCCCAACTGGAGTGAGGCTAGCCGAGTCTAGAGAATTACGCAACAATATTGTTGCGTAATTCGTCACATGAAGCGTGATGACAAAGTGGGCTACTGGCAAGTAACCTAGAAGCATCACTACCGAAAGAGGCTCGCTCATGTCCCACGCTCTTCGCTCTGTCGTTCTGGTTGATGCAGTTCGCACCCCTTTTGGAAAAGCCGGCAGCATGTATGCCGGAACGCGCGCCGATGATTTGATGGTCCGTGCGATGCGTGGACTCTTAGAGCGCAACCCCAAGGTAGATCCGGCAGCTATCGATGATGTCGCTATCGCTGC
>JAIXPU010000090.1 GCA_027486075.1 Streptomycetaceae bacterium
GTATTACTGGCAGATCATGTTCAAGCTCGTCTTCATATTTGTCATGTAACAACTCGAGGTGGAGTCGAGATTATTCGCTGGGCAAAATCTCGTGGATTTAACGTTACCGCCGAAGTAACGCCACACCACTTACTCCTGACTGATGAACTTGCACGTAGCTACGATCCAATTTATAAGGTGAATCCGCCTCTTCGAACTGAGAGCGATGTGATGGCGCTTCGTGAGGCTCTTGCAGAAGGAATCATCGATATTGTCGCAACGGATCACGCGCCCCATGCCGCTGAAACTAAAGAGTGCGAATGGCAGGAGGCTTCTTTTGGAATGTTGGGGCTTGAAACAGCGCTTCCGATTATCAATATGACTATGGTGCAGACAGGTTTGTTAAATTGGAGCCAAGTTGCAGATCGCATGAGTTCAGCCCCTGCTCGAATTGGTCGCTACGAGAAGCATGGCTCCAATCTCGTCGTGGGAGCACCTGCGCATATCACTGTGATGAACCCGACCCAGCTCTGGCGGGTGGATCGCGACCGTATGGCATCGCGAAGCCGCAATACTCCCTTCCATGGCATGGAAATTCCTGGGGTGGTGCAGGCAACCTTCTTCAATGGGCGCCTTACTCATAAGGCGGGTGCGTAATGGCTAAAGCTTTCTTCGTTCTCGATGATGGCCGCATCTTTGAGGGCAAGTCATGGGCGGCACTAGGCAAAACTTTTGGCGAAGCAGTCTTTCAGACAGGCATGACCGGCTACCAAGAGACCCTGACAGACCCCTCTTATCACAAGCAGGTGGTTGTAATGACTGCGCCCCATATTGGTAACACAGGCGTTAATACCTTCGACAACGAATCGAAGAAGTATTGGGTTGCGGGTTTTGTGGTCCGTAACCCCTCAACTCTGACAAGTAATTGGCGCAGTGAGAACGATCTGGAAGCAGAACTAATTGAGCAGGGGATTGTTGGAATCCAAGGTGTTGATACGCGCGCAATAACACGCCACCTCCGCGATCGCGGTGCCATGAGAGTAGGAATCTTCTCCGGAGAGAACTTATCTCGTGAAGAGATGGTGATTGAAGTCCGCAAGCAACCGGCAATGACGGGGGCCTATCTCTGCGCTGATGTTTCAACGCCAACAACGTATGTAGTTCCCGCAATTGGCCAGAAGAGATTTACCGTTGCAGCTCTCGATCTTGGAATTAAAGGAGCAACACCTCGAGCGATGGCAGAACGTGGCATCGAAGTTCATGTCATGCCATTTGATTCAATCTTTGCTGATATCCAGGCAATCTCTCCGGATGGCGTTTTTCTCTCCAATGGTCCAGGAGATCCCGCTGCGATGACGGCCACTATTGATTTAGTTCGCGAGATACTTAGCGCTGAAGTTCCAGTCTTTGGCATCTGCTTCGGACATCAGATTCTCGGGCGCGCACTCGGTTTTGAAACCTACAAATTGCAATTTGGACATCGCGGAATTAACCAACCAGTGCTGGATAAACGCACAGGCAGAGTTGAAATCACGGCACATAACCACGGCTTTGCGCTGAAGGCACCAACTGAAGGTGGGTTCACAACAGTCTTTGGCCCCGGACAAGTTACTCATGTATGTCTTAACGATGGTGTTGTTGAAGGGCTAGAGCTTTCAGAACGTGGAGCATTTAGCGTTCAGTATCACCCGGAAGCTGCTGCAGGTCCGCACGATGCTGCTTATCTCTTCGATCGCTTTGTGCAAGTGATGGAGCGCTATCCTAGAAAGGTAGGCGCTCACTAATGGCACGCGACTCATCAATCAAGAGCGTTTTGGTTATTGGTTCTGGTCCAATTGTTATCGGTCAGGCCTGCGAGTTCGATTACTCGGGAACACAAGCCTGTCGCGTGCTGCGCGCGGAAGGAATCCGGGTAATTCTCGTCAATTCTAATCCGGCAACGATTATGACCGACCCTGAATTTGCCGATGCCACGTATATCGAACCAATCACTCCAGAATTTATCGAGAAGATCATTGCAAAGGAACGTCCGGATGCAGTCCTGGCGACGCTGGGCGGGCAGACGGCGCTCAATGCTGCAATCGGTCTTTTCAAGGCAGGTACTCTCGATCGCTACAACGTCAAACTCATTGGGGCAGATGTCGATGCTATTGAACGTGGCGAGAATCGCGAGCTCTTTAGAGATATTGTTGAAAAGGTCGGTGGTGAATCCGCGCGCTCAATTATCTGCCACACGATGGATGAAGTCTTCGCTGCAGCTGCGCAGTTGAGTTATCCAGTAGTAATCCGTCCATCTTTTACTATGGGAGGCCTCGGTTCTGGTATTGCCTTCGACGAGCAGACTCTCAAGCAGATTGCCGGCGCAGGTTTACGCCACAGCCCTACATCAGAGGTGTTGATTGAAGAGTCAATCATTGGCTGGAAAGAGTACGAACTTGAAGTTATGCGGGATAAATCCGATAACGTTGTGATCGTCTGTAGTATTGAAAATATTGATCCCATGGGAGTTCATACCGGTGATTCCATTACTGTGGCTCCGTCACTGACGCTCACAGACGTCGAATATCAGAAACTCAGAGATCTATCGATATCAATCATCCGTGAAGTAGGTGTTGATACTGGTGGCTGCAATATTCAATTTGCCGTTAATCCCGATAACGGTCGGATCATTGTGATCGAGATGAATCCGCGTGTTTCGCGCTCATCGGCTCTGGCTTCAAAAGCAACAGGCTTCCCAATTGCAAAGATTGCGACCAAACTCGCCATCGGCTACACACTCGATGAGATCAAGAATGACATCACACAAGTAACCCCAGCCTCCTTTGAACCAACCCTGGATTACATCGTCGTAAAAGTTCCACGTTTTGCATTTGAGAAGTTCCAAGATGCTGACCCAAGGCTTACGACGACGATGAAATCTGTGGGCGAGGCGATGGCTATTGGTCGTTCTTTCTCCGAAGCTCTCATGAAGGCGCTACGCTCCCTTGAGCGCAAGGAAGCGATATTCACCTTCCCTGCTACGGTCACTGTTCAAGAGCGAGAGTTGCTTTTGGAAGCGATGAAGATGCCAACTGAATATCGCTTGCAACAGGTGCAAAAAGCTATGTGGGCAGGCGCATCCATCGAAGATGTCTATTCATCTACAAAGATTGATCGTTGGTTCCTGAAGCA
>JAIXPU010000133.1 GCA_027486075.1 Streptomycetaceae bacterium
ATAACGAGTTCGACATCGCCGAGCGTGCCATCGGCAACTAACTGACGGGCAATATCCATCTGTGGCAAGAAGCGCGTCCACATTGCTTCAAGCGCCAGAACCTTCTTCGCTTTGGCTGCGGCATAGATCTGCTCAGCTTCAGCAAGATCCATTGTGATTGGTTTTTCAATCAGAACATGTTTGCCAGCGTTGATGGCAATGAGTGCTACTTCGAGGCGATCTGATGGCAACGTGCCTAGATAAACCGCATCTATATCGTCACGAGCAACAAGTTCTTCGTAAGAGTTGTGGAATGAAGGAAGATTCCATTTCTGTGCAAAGGCTTCTGCTTTACCTGGAGTGCGAGAGGCAATTGCGACAAACTCTTGGTTGGAATTGAGTTGTGCGGTCTTGACCATTGCTTCACTAATCCAGCCAGCGCCAAAGATTCCCCAACGAAGTGGCTTGGAATCTGCAGCTTTAAAGATATGCGGCTTGGGCAGAGTGCTCATGGTTTTCCTTTACTTATCTGGGTTAGGAACGGTGACATCGCGAACAAATGATTCAAGATCATTGACTGATTGCAAGAAGCCACGCAAGGTGCGCAGGGTTGCGCCAAAGTTGGTGAACTCTTCAACCTTTAAGCCATCAACGTCATACATTTTTCTAAACTCCGGAAAGTTTTCTAGGAGTGGGTCAAGGATGCGCGCTTCAATGGGTTCATTCACGCTATTGAGGTTTGGGGTGATACCCATCTCATTGATCTTTACCTGCCATGCATATGGAGGTGAAATCACAGAGTCGCCACCGAGAATTTCAGACCAGTGCATGTGATTGCGGAACGCGGCAGATAACAAACGAGTGCGGTATCCACGCTCGGTATAGACCTTGTGGGCATGTCTAAAGACTGCAACGCCAGCCCATTCGAGAATCTCAGGGTCAACTTTTGCACCCATCTTCTCGGCTCCAACTTTGACCCAGTCATCAACGCGACCGACCATGATGGTGCAGACAGGCCCCATCTGCGAAATATCTTTTCCTTCTGCTTCACGGCGCTTCAATCCGCGCTCAATTGCTTCAGCTACCGCGATTGTCTGAGCAACCGAGAATGACACAGTGGCGTTGAGGCTCACACCTTGGTAGGTAGCCTCTTCAAAGGCAGCAATTGCCTCAGAAGTTACTGGAATCTTTACGATCATATTTTTAGCAAGTTGAGAGAACTCAACGGCTTGGTCAGAGAGAGCCTTAGCGTTACGGAAGTTACGTGGATCAGTTTGGATAGATAAACGACCATTACGGCCATTCTGCTTTTCAAACTCTGGCTCAAATAACTTTGCTGCGTTGACTGAAAGTTCCTTGACCATCGCCCAACCAATTTCATCTTCTGTGGCAATTGGATGCGATTTGGCATAGTCCTTGATGCGTGAAACCCAATGTTCGCTATCTGCCTTGAGCGCAGTGAGTGCAATCACTGGGTTACATGTTGCGCCTACGATTCCCCAGGTAAGTGCATCTTTGAGCTCTTTCGGATCAGCTGAGTCATTCCACAAGACTGTCTTGGAATTCTTCTTCATATAGAGAAATGGTGACTCGCTCATTTGTGGCCCTTCGTGGTGCGATTGGTGGTGACTGGGGTTACCTTCTGCCAAGATCCTGATGCGATAGAGCGCTTTGCTGCTGCAATACATTCTGCGGCGGAGTAACAATCAGATGCCGATGGTGCGTACTGCTTTCGTTCTAAGACTGACCTGATAAAGAGCGATGCCTCAATTGTTTTGAGATCATCAAAGCTCATCGAGATCCCACGTCCAGGCTGGAAATTGCCGTAATGGCCATCTCCTGGCGCTGAAAGTGCGCGGGTAAAGCCATATTCAGGGGCATCGCGGAAAGCGACCTCGAGTTCGGTAAGTCGCTCAAAGTTCCAACGGATTGTTCCGAGTGAGCCACGGACTTCAATGCTGTATTCGCATGATGGACCGACGCTAATTCGTGAACTTTCAAAGGTTCCGCTTGCGCCGTTGGCAAAGCGCATCATGCCGGAGGCCCAATCTTCATTTTCGACTGTGCGAAGTTTGCCAGAAGCGTTCTTGGCAAAATGTGATGTGCCAGGCTCGGCCTCGCGACGTTCTTTAATGAATATCTCTGACTGTGCGTTGATATCAGTGATGTCATCAACTACATACTGCGCTAAATCAAAGCCATGTGACATTAAGTCACCGAGAACGCCAGATCCAGCAAACTCGTTTACATAGCGCCAGGTAAAGGCGCCTTCAGGATCATTGACGTAGTCGGCAATCATCTTGACTTCGACATTATAGATTTTTCCAAGTTTGCCGCCGCGCACTAGCTCGCGCGCATGAGCGATTGCAGGGGATTGGCGATAGTTAAACCCAACAGCCGTCATCAAACCTTTTGCGTTGGCACCTTCGGCGATTTCGCGGGATTCAACTTCGCTACGCCCCATGGGCTTTTCAATCCAGAAATCTTTGCCTGCTTTGATGGCAGCCATGGCGATCTCGTGATGGAGAAAGTTGGGAGAACAGATTGAGACGATATCGACATCAGGGTGGTTAATGACATCAAGATAGTTTTCGGTAGCTCGCTCAAATCCCATGAGGTTGACTGCGTTCTCGCGCGCAGCTGGCAAGGTGTCAGCTGCAATCACTTTACGAATTGCAACGCCAAGATCAGGGTAACGCTCTGGAACTTGTGAAAGCCCACGGCTATGTACACGACCCATCCAGCCAAC
>JAIXPU010000059.1 GCA_027486075.1 Streptomycetaceae bacterium
ATTAGCCCCCTGTCCGAATCCCCTCGGCTACACATACATGGAAGTTCATAAGGAGTAATTGCAATGCCTACAGGAAAAGTTAAATGGTTTTCCCTTGAAAAAGGTTTTGGATTTATTGCCTCTGATGAAGGCGAAGATGTTTATTTAGCATCATCAGCACTTCCTGAAGGTGTATCAACTGTTAAGCCTGGAACCAAGCTTGAGTTCTCTGTGATTGATTCACGTAAAGGACCACAGGCGATGTCAGTGCATATCGTTGAAGCACCGGTCTCACTCGCTGAAGGTTCTCGCACAAATAGCGATGACCTCGCTGCGATGATTGAAGACACCATCAAGATTTTGGATCGCGTCGGTAATGGTTTGCGCCAGGGACGTCATCCATCAGGTCCTGAAGCAGAGCGCCTTGGTCGCGTGCTGCGCGGTATTGCAACTGCGCTTGAAGCGTAGTTCTTTAGCTATTTAGATTCCGGTGCGACGAGATCGTCGTATTGAATAACGAATTCCAGTTGCGCCGAGCGCAGCACCGACTACGCATGTCCAGATCACTTTGCTTTCAGCTCCCATCGCGATTGCAACAACTCCTGCAGCAAGCCAACCGATGCTTCCTAAAGCAATGAGAATAACGACTGTCTTGATGTTGGAACTGCCAGGCGTTGTCATGAGAGTAGAGTAATGCGAATGCGAGTAGATGAGAACGGAAATTGGCGTTCTTTCCGCCATCGAAATTTCCGGATTCTCTTTCCTGCCAATGCGCTCTCCAATATCGGCACCTGGGTGCAGATTGTGGCGCAGGATTGGCTGGTTCTTCAGCTCACCGATAACAACGGTTTCTATCTTGGTCTTGTTACCGCAATTCAATTTCTACCAGTGATGCTCTTGAGTTTGCACGGAGGCGTGCTGGCAGATCGCGTTGATAAGCGAAAGTTATTGATTGCAACAAATACGCTGGCAGCCCTTGCCTGTTATGCACTCGGCATCTTGGTTGTCGCTGAAGTTATTGAACTCTGGCATGTCTTTGTCTGCGCTGCAGTTCTCGGTATTGCTTCAGCGATTGATGCGCCTATAAGGCAGAGCTTTACCGCCGAGATTGTGGGCGATAGCGATGTGGCCAATGCCGTCAGCCTTAACTCAGCCAATTTCAATGCCGGTCGCTTGATTGGACCGGCGCTCTCAGGAGTTTTGATTGCAAACTTTGATACTGGCCCCTCTTTTCTGATTAATGCCACTTCATACTTGTTTGTGATTGGCTCACTATTTTTTATGCGCTCTTCCGACTTCTTTATGCAGAAGAAAGAGAAGACCCTGGGCACCGTGCGCGAAGGGTTGCGCTATGCCATGGCTCGCCCTGATTTATATGTTGTCATGGCGTTGATCTTCTTCGCCTCCACCTTCGGACTTAACTTTCAGATCTTTAACGCTCTGATGGCTACAAAAGAATTTGGTAAAGGCCCTGCCTCTTATGGGTTGCTGGGTACATACGTTGCTATCGGATCCCTTGCCGGAGCGCTCATCAGTGCGCGCTTAGAAAGATTTAGAGACAGCATGTTGGTGGTGCGCCTTGGTGTGGTCTTCTCGCTCGTTGTTATTGCAACCGCATTTATGCCTACTTACTGGACTTACTCATTATGGCTACCGATTGGTGGAGTATCGGCTTTGGCGATGCTGATTAGCGCCAATTCATATGTGCAGGTAAATAGCGATCCAGCTGTGCGCGGTCGCGTGATGGGAATCTATCTCTTAATCTTTTTGGGCGGCACACCATTGGGCTCACTCTTTATTGGTTATATGACTGAAACAGTGGGCGTGCGCGAGACAATCTTTATCTGTGGGTTGATTCCGCTTATTGCAGCAACGCTGCTCTGGATCTTCTTTAAAGATAAGTTGCAGAAGCCTGACGATTTTCGAGTATCAACTATCCTAAAAAGATAAGTACAACTAGTACTACAAGCGTCAAAAGCGTTATCAAGCGGCGGACTTTAAAGTTCATTATCTTCCAATACTTTCTGTGGAACATGTGATGGAACGAGCTGAACAATAATGTAGGAGATAAAGAGAAGAACTGGCACCATTAAGTAGGCTCTTGAAATACCGAATTGATCACCAAGCACGCCCAGTAAGAATGGCGATCCTGCGATAGCAAGACCTGCAGCGCTTGAGCTTCTGCCCACTGCTAAATCAGGGCGGCCTTCACTGAAATCAATCATGCGCAATGAAGCCAGT
The DNA here is from genome assembly GCA_027486075.1 of Streptomycetaceae bacterium. Taxonomy (GTDB): domain Bacteria; phylum Actinomycetota; class Actinomycetes; order Nanopelagicales; family Nanopelagicaceae; genus Planktophila. The sequence goes on from JAIXPU010000059.1 coordinate 2,221, forward strand.
GCGAATTGGTTAGAGACACCTAAACCTGCAATCAGAACGCCCAAGAAGCTGATCTGTAAATCGTGCGAGAACCACAAGATGGCAAATCCAATTGCCTGTACTGCAATAAAGATAATGAGCTGGGTATCGAGTGCAAAGTGCTTTAAGACGCGACCGCCATACCAGCGCCCAAGCGCCATTCCTGTTCCGAAAGCCGCCACCGTCAGAGTTGAAATAGCAGGAGATGCATCTGTGCGATCAATGATGAGAGCCGCTGCCCAGAATGAGATTGCAAATTCGCTGGCAATACAGGCGACGAAACCTAACCATGACCACCAAAATTCGCGAGATAACTTTCCAGTTTGTGGAC
>JAIXPU010000033.1 GCA_027486075.1 Streptomycetaceae bacterium
AGTGATGTCTCGTCTGCACCGTGGTCGCAAGCAGCTCCGTGAAAAGCTTGCTGACTATGCCAAAGAGCTCGGCTACACGGTCGGAGGCAGCGAATGAGCTACATCGAAATTCAATGTGGTGATGTCTTAGCATCGGTCATCTTCATTATCGAAGGTGAGCTACAAGAGATCCCACAAGCAGAGGCAATTAACACTCACATCACGACATGTGGAGCGTGTGCTGCTGAGATCGAGCATGAACGCGTAATGCACCAACTATTGCAGGACGCCCTCAAGCGCACATGTGATGAACAAGCGCCTGAAGATCTACATCAGAGCATCCATAACCAGCTGCGTGCGCAGATGGCTGGCGCCGGCACAACTGAAGTGGTCACCCAATTCAGCATGACTGAGATATCAATTGAGATTGATGAATTTGGCAATGTCGAGCATCGTGAAATTCAAATCGAGCAGACACATATCCAGCACTTTATCGACGACGAGAAGTAACCTTCAAAGTATGAGACCAGCAGAAGAAGTCCTCGGCGCAGTCGGCTTCTCCGTCTTAGCTGTTCGCCCCGGAGATACCTGCGTCACGATGGGCGTCTCGGATCTACCTGTTGTCGCACCATCTATCTACCTATCGCTGATGGAGAGCGCATGTGTTGCAGCCCTTTCCGAATATTTAGATGCCGGCGAAACTACATTTCTGACTCATTCATCACTTGAGATCGTAGGTTCTGCCACCAGCGGCGTCGAGATTCGCGCCAATGCACGCGTGATTAACATCGAAGGCAGAGAGCTGACCTTTGAATGTGAAGTTTATGATGGTGAGCGCCATTTAGCGCAAGCAGAAATAACAAGGGCGACAGTTGAGCGATTATCTTTCCTCGCTCGCACTGCCGCCCAATCGTTAATTAACGAATAGCAACTGGTAAATCAGCTTAAGCCTTCTTGGTCTCCCAGAAGATTGCTGCAATCTCATCGATCTTGGCAATCAATGAATCTGCAACTGCAACATCTTGTGTTCCCTTTGTACCTGCAGCACCGGCAAGCTTTGTCGCCTCATTGAAGAGTGAGTGCAGTTGTGGGTACTTCTCGAAGTGAGGAGCCTTGAAGTAGTCAGTCCAGAGAACCCAGAGATGCTCCTTAACTTGGTGTGAACGTTCTTCCTTAATTGCAACAGAACGTGAACGGAAATCTGCGTCTGGGTTAGCTGCATATTTTTCCATGCAAGCCTTGACAGAGAGCGCTTCAATCTTTGCTTGTGCTGGGTCATAGACGCCGCATGGAAGATCGCAATGTGCGTGAACAGTAATTTTTGGTGTGAATACATTTCTCATGAGAGCGAGAGTACTGCAGGTCTCACTAGAATTCGACTTATGGCGAAGTACGCATCGATGGTCGTAGAGGGCGCTTCAATGGAGCCCACCTACAACGCCGGAGATTGGTTGCTGGGGCGTTGGGCCAGGTACAAGCTAACTGGCGCACATCGCATCAAGGTAGGAAGCGTTGTCGTCGTTGAACGTGAAGAACAGCCGGGTATCTTCTATGTGAAGCGTGTAACGCAGACTCGTACATCCGGCGGACATATGCCAACGATTTATGTGAGTAGCGATAACCCGGCCGGAACTGATTCCAGACAGTGGGGATGGCTGCCGATCATTAGCGTGCGAGCCAAGATTTTATTTAGGTTTAAGCGCGCGAAAATCAAGCAAAGTTAGAGGCTAGCGAGCTTCTCTTTTACTGCAATGACAGATGGATTCGTTAGCGCCTGGCCATCAGAAAATAAAAGGGTAGGAACAACCCGATTTCCGCCGTTTACCTTTTCGACAAAGGATGCGTAGTTCATCTCTTGCTCAACATTAATTTCACGGAAAGTGATTCCGTTTTCTGCAAGCTGACTCTTTAGTCTCTTGCAATATCCACACCAATCGGTGCTGAACATGACAAATTCTTTTCCAGCCAGGCCAAGTGCTTGAACTTCAGTACTCACAGCGAAACCCTCATCGTGTAAAGGCTTCGACGAGTAACGCCTTCGCCTCATCCTCATGCAAGTGATGATTTCCTGTTGCAGGAGATGCGGCAGCGCGACGAGAGATGCGGCGTAATACGCGGTCATCAATAGCGGTTCCACCAATTGCTTGGGTTGTGCTGAGAGCAACATGTGGCCATGCGCCTTGGTTTGCAGGCTCATCCTGGACCCAGAGCAAGTTAGCGTTTGGATGCTTCTTCGCTTCAACTTCCATCTGCGCCACAGGTAGTGGGTAGAGGCGTTCTACCCGAACGATGGCGGTGCTGCTGTCATTAAGACGTGCGCGCTCTGCCACGAGATCGTGATAAATCTTTCCAGAGCAGTAGATCAAACGAGTGGCGTTCTGTACTTCGTGATCTCCAATTACTGGCAAGAATGTTCCAGAGGTGAAGTCGTTGATTGATGATGCTGCCGCCTTTAAGCGCAACATTGATTTTGGTGTGAAGACAACCATTGGGCGACGCTTTGGATTTGCTGCATGGAAGCGGAGCAAGTGGAAGTACGAAGCTGGTGTTGAAGGCTGCGCTACAGTCATATTCTTTTCAGCACAGAGCGCTAAGAATCTTTCGATACGCGCAGATGAGTGATCCGGGCCTTGTCCTTCGTAACCATGTGGAAGCAAGAGAACTACAGAAGAACGCTCGCCCCACTTCTGTAGAGCCGAAGAGATAAATTCATCGATGATTGTTTGGGCGCCATTAGCAAAGTCGCCGAACTGGCCTTCCCAGAGTACGAGCGCCTCATCGCGAACAACTGAATAGCCATATTCAAAGCCCATCGCTCCATATTCGCTCAGGAGTGAATCGACAACGAAGAATTGGTTGGCATCAGAGATGAGTGAGCGAAGAGGTGTCCACTCGTTGCCATTCTCTTTATCGATGATGACTGCGTGGCGATTGGAGAATGTGCCGCGACGTGAATCTTGTCCGGCCAAACGAATTGGGCGACCTTCTTTGAGAAGAGAGCCAAAAGCCAACATCTCGCCAGTTGACCAATCGATAGTTGCATCGTTGATTGACTCTGCTCGCTTCTGCAGCTGCGGAAGCAACTTAGGGTGAACGCTAAATCCTTCTGGAATAGCCACTTGCGTTGCTGCAATCTCGCGGATGAGTTGTTCAGAGATAAAGGTTGGAACATCTTCAGCGTTAGGAACGATAGGAGGAACGAAGTTCGGATCGTGCTCTTCTTCATAATTAGCAACTGATGCAAAGACCTCTTCGAGCTGCATCTGATAATCGCGTGCGATCTCATCTGCTTGTTCTGGAGTGATATCGCCGCGCCCAACGAGAGCTTCGGTGTAGAGAGTTCGAGTTGAGCGCTTGGCATCAATTAACTTGTACATCAGCGGTTGCGTAAAGCTTGGTTCGTCACCTTCATTATGTCCACGACGGCGGTAGCAGACCATATCGATGACGACATCTTTATTAAAAGCTTGGCGGTATTCGAAGGCAAGATGTGCAACGCGCACACATGCTTCAGGGTCATCACCGTTGACATGGAAGACCGGAGCTTCAATCAACTTAGCAACATCTGTTGAGTAACGAGATGAGCGAGATGCATGAGGCGAGGTGGTAAATCCAACTTGGTTGTTAATAACAATATGGATAGTTCCGCCCGTGCGATAGCCAGGAAGTTGCGAAAGCTGCAGGGTTTCAGCGTTAACGCCTTGTCCGGCAAAGGAGGCATCTCCGTGGAGCAAGATAGGTAGTACTGAATAAGCGCCCTTGTTATTTAGGCGATCTTGCTTCGCTCTCACAATTCCTTCCAGAACTGGGTTTACCGCTTCAAGGTGTGAAGGGTTAGCTGCGAGATAAATCTTGGTTGTAGCTCCTGATTGCGCAGTGAAGACGCC
>JAIXPU010000011.1 GCA_027486075.1 Streptomycetaceae bacterium
GAAGATGCTCTCTCTGAGCGCATTCTCTTCGGTGAACTCAAGGCTGGCGAAATCATTGTGGTTGATGCAGCAGGCGAAGGCGCAGATGCCGCCTTTACCTTTGCAGGATCTGCCAAGGTTTCAACGCCTGATTCACCAGAAGATTTAGCTGAAACAACGAAGTAATTTAAAGCGGGAATTTCTTTCCCGGGTTCAGTATTGAGTGTGGGTCGAAGACCTTCTTAATGCTTCGTTGCAAATCCATCACGGTCGGTGAAATTTCATCTGCAACAAGAGATGACTTAATCGAACCGATGCCATGTTCGCCGCTGGCTGTTCCACCCAGTGACTGCGCGATTGCAACTATCTCGCCAAAAACTTGCTGGGCAAGCGTCGCTGCTGCGGCATCACCATGGTCATGAACAATCGTTGGATGCATATTGCCATCACCTGCATGGCCAAAGATTCCAATTGTTAAACCGCTCGTTGCGCTGAGAGCTTCTACCTTTTCAACGAACTCTGCAATCTTTGTTATCGGAAGCGCCACATCATCAAGCAAGGTAGCACCCATACGTTCTAGCGCTGGGTATGCCATTTTACGTACACGGATTAAATCTGCAGTATCGGCAGGATCCTCAGAGAAGACGCCATCAATCAAATCAAAGTTCTTACATACCTCTAGCGCTTCTTCACAGCGATGTAGGTTCTCATCTAACTGCATAATCAATACTGAACCGGCAATCTCAAACCCCAGCGGGTGCCAGGCTTCAACAGCTTTCAGCGTTGTCTGATCAACAATTTCAAGCATAGATGGTTTGAAGCGAAGCAGTTGTGCTGATGCAGCTGCGGCCTTGGCAACGCTTGGAAAAGTTGCAATCAGAGTCGCTGGCGACTGCGGGCGAATTTCTAAATTGAGAGTGAGCTCAGTGATGATTCCGAGCGTGCCTTCAGAGCCGATAAAGAGATGGAGTAAGTCGTAGGTTGTTACAGATTTCTTAGTGGCTTTGCCAAGTTCAATGATTTCACCGCTTGCCAGAACTACTTGGGCTGCACGAACATGGGATGAGGTAACCCCATATTTAACACAGCACATTCCACCGGCATTTGTTGCAGCATTGCCGCCGAGCGTTGACCAATCACGGCTTGCAGGATCTGGCAGATAGGCAAGGCCCAACTCTTTTACCTTGGTATCTAAATCAAGGTTGATTACACCTGCCTGCACACGTGCAATTTGATTTTCAGCATCGATAGAGATGATCTGGTTCATCTTCTCAAGTGAAATCACAATTGAATCAGCACTTGAATTAGCACCACCTGCTAGGCCGCTACCAGCACCACGAGTAACAATCGGGATCTTATGTTCGCTGGCATAGCGAAGAACTGCAGAGATTTGCTCAGCGCTTCTAGCCAGAAGAACAGCCATTGGCGGTGCAGATTGTGCGAAGGGTGCCTGATCGTGCGAATACGAAGAAGTGATATCTGGATCTGTAATCAGAGATGCATCTGCGCCCAGTAGCGCTTGCAACGCAGATATGTGGCTCACAACGGGAACTCTATCTCGCTAGCGCGGAAGTGAGAACTTATTCTTGCCACGAGATTCAATGAGGCCATCATCAAGCAAGGTAAGAAGCGCTTTCTCAAGTTGTGATGGCACATCCCAGAGCTGGGTGATCTGGCTCTTGGTGAGAACTTCATTTTCTCGGAGCGCTTGCACAATGGTGCCGCGGCATTGGCGATCGGTACCGTGCCAGCTTTGGCGACGTTTAATTACATCGGACTTTGGGTAATCCAAACTTCGCCACATGCACTCTTGCGCCACCGGACAGATTCCACATTTAGGTGCTTGCGATGTACAAATCACAGCACCTAGCTCCATGCTGGCAGCAGCCCATACATGTGGTTCTCTCTTTGGAATTAACTCTTCATAGCGAGATTTCTCAACTTTGGTGGCTGCATGCGTCGGAGTTTCAACTCCATCAAAGAGGCGAGCGTAGAGCCTGCGAATATTGATATCGAGAACGAGCGAACGTTTTTCAAAGGCGAAGGCGGCAATCGCAGCCGCGGTGTATTCGCCAATGCCAGGTAGTGTGCGAAGTTCTGCCTCATTTTCTGGAATCTTTCCACCGAGGTTATTAGTTATCTCTTTGGCGCACTCATGGAGCCTCAAAGCTCGCCGCGGATATCCGAGGCGCCCCCATGCAGTAATTACTTGCGCTGGCGTTGCCTTGGCAAGGGATGAAGCAGTAGGCCAACGTTTCATCCACTCTTCATAGATAGGCAGAACGCGATTTACTGGAGTCTGCTGCAACATAAATTCAGAGACGAGAACTCCCCATGCATCAGTCTTGCGCCATGGAAGATCACGTTTATTCTTCTTAAACCAGGAGGTAATCTCTTTCTCAAACATTAGTCACCAGTAATTTTGACGCGTTGCAGCGCTTGATCAAGGCGCGAAACTTCAACAATCTCCATGCCTGCAATAGTGACATCAGATCCACTTGGAACAAGTGCGCGCTTAAATCCAAGGCGATAGGCCTCAGCTAAACGCCGGGATACACCGCTGACTTTGCGAATTTCTCCGGCCAGTCCTACTTCACCGATGGCAACTAAATCAGCAGGTAGCGCCAACCCCTTTGCAGCTGATGCCACCGCTAGCGCTAACGCCAAATCTGCAGCAGGTTCGGACATCTTCATTCCACCGACAGTTGCGGCATAGACATCGCGACCACCAACGCGCACATGTGCACGGAGTTCAAGAACAGCTAGAGTCATAGAGGTACGCGCTGAATCAAGTCCACTAGTAACGCGACGAGCATTTCCAAAGTCGTTTTCGCGTCCTGCACTTACTAGTGCTTGGATTTCAGCGAGAAGCGGGCGACGTCCCTCGAGAGTGACAGTGACACATGTGCCTGGAACAGGTTCAGCATGGCGCGATGTAAAGAGCCCTGTGGGATCAAGAACGCTCTCGATACCGGTATCACTTAAATCAAAACAACCGACTTCATCGCTAGCGCCAAAGCGATTCTTTATGGCACGGATAAGACGTAGACGCGAATGGCGTTCGCCTTCAAATTGCAGAACTACATCGACGATATGTTCGAGCAGACGAGGACCCGCAATAGATCCATCTTTGGTAACGTGGCCAACGAGCAGCAAAGTAATGTCGCGATCTTTACAGATGCGGATGAGTGCGCCAGCGACTTCGCGTACTTGGGTAACGCCACCCGGAGAACCATCTGCTGCAGAAGAACCAATTGTCTGCACTGAGTCGATGATGAGAAGTTCTGGCTTTACTGCATCGATATGTGCAATGACTGCGCCTAAATCTGTTTCAGAGGCGAGAAA